>DATCIC010000065.1:0-21665 GCA_036508025.1 Rhodoferax sp.
CACAATCGGCAGCAACAAGACAAGCCCAGCGCAGGCACCTGCGATCAGATCAAACAGTCTTTTCATGCAACGCACCCCCCACCGCTCGCCGCAGCCCCTCGTCCACGGAAACCGGCGGCACCCAGCCCAGCAACTGCCGAGCTTTGGAAATATCCACCTGCAAATTGCCGCACAGGCGCTGCACCGCATCGCCCCTGCCAAGCAGGGTCGCCCCCGCTTGCAAGGCCCACACCGGCACCGGCAGCAAACGTGCGGGCACACCAGCCGCACGCGCCATGCCACGCACCAACTCGGTGGTGCACAGGTCCTGCCCATCACTCACCAAAAAGGTCTGGTTGGCCGCTTGGGGGTGAGTGATACAGGTGACGATGAAATCCACCAGATTGCTAAGGGCCACCAGGCTGCGCTGGTTGTGCACCGCGCCCAGCGGCAAGGGCCAGCCGCGCTGCACGGCGCGCATGAGGGCACCAAAGTTGCCAGGTGCACTGTGACCATAAACCAGCGGCGGCCGAATTATGACAACCTCCAGCCCGGTTTCATCAGCAAGATGCAACAAACCTTGTTCGGCCTCCCATTTGGAAAGCGCATAGGCGTTATGCGGGTTGGGTTGGTCTGTTTCAGAAAATAGCTTACCCAGAGCGGTCTGAGCCCCGTTCACGCCGACTGAGCTTACAAACACAAACCGTTTCACCCCCGCTTCAACGGCTTGGCGGGCCAGGTTCAAAGTCCCCGCCGCATTGACGGTGCGAAATGCAGTTAACGGGTCTAACGCCGTGTCCGTCATCACATGCGCCCGTCCAGCGCAATGCACAACGGCATTGACCCCTTGCAACGCAGCTAACCAGTCGGTCGCGGGCCCTAAATCACCTACTTGGGAATGCTCCAAGCGCGCTTCTGCTGCAATCAACTTTCGGCGCGAGCTGACACGCACCGCGAATCCATTTGACAAGGCACCAATAGCCAACGCCTTACCTACAAAACCCTGCCCCCCTGTGACCAAAACTCGCTGCGTCATGCATCACCTCGGTCTGCGGGCTTGAAGAACGCTAACAACACACAAGAAATGAAGAACCACATCTGATCTATACGCTTACGCCTGCATTGTGTGGCGCGCAATGCCAGCCACAGATAACCTAGACGGCCACCACGTAGACCCCGCTGTACCACGGGTAGCGCGGATGCCTGCACCAAATCTGCAATCAACAACGACTGTTCAAAACCGTAGCCATTCAGGATTTTGCGTACACGCAACCAAAATGAACGCCAGCCCGCGTTGACACCAATCTGGTTATGCGCATGCTGGCGGTATTGCATACTCGACCAGCTATCAATTACCCACGAATAATTATGAGACCGAGCAAAGGCGTAGGTCAGCCAATCATGGTAATCAACGCGCAACACCTTCGTATCCGCGTTACGCACCAACTGTTGGAGCGGTAGTGCCACACTGGAATGGAGTACGTAGGTGCAACCCGGTCCTGCCGACTCAAACAGGAAATCCCATGTGCGCTGAGGCCTAGCCTTGTTGACAACGCGAGCCTCGCCAGAGGGCCAGAACGCGGTAAAGTTACTTGAATAACCCACAGCGTTTTGCGCGGTCATCAAAGAATGTGCGCGCCAGAGTTTTTCTGGATGCCAAATATCATCCTGATCAGCAAAACTCAAATAATCAAATCCACTCAGATCAACTTCTCGGAGAAGTCGGTAGAAATTCGGTCCCGCACCACCAAAATGTTGACCAAAAGGCAACAACGTCAAACGTGGCTCGGACCGCGCCCAATCTGAAAGGCGATCTTCAGTACCGTCTGAAGATTGATCCACACTGATGAATAACTGAAGCTCAACATTCTTCTGAAGCAAAATAGATTCAATTTGCTCCACGATATAGGCCATGCCGTTATAAGCAGCCAAACACACCGCAATGCGTTTCCTCTGCACATTTTGACTCTCTAGAAGCTCGTACATCAAGTAAACATCTCCGGGTCAGCGAGCGGCTTACCCACAGCATCTTTGACTGCCCACTGGAGTTGGTCTTGCATGGGCCACTTCACATGCACGGTTGAGTCGTTCCATAGCAGATTGCGCTCAAACTGAGGGGGCCGGTAGTCGGTGGTTTTGTACAAAAATTCAGTTGAATCGCTGATCACCACAAAGTCGTGAGAACAACTCGGAGGAGCCCACCGTTGGCAGTGGTTGTCGGCGGACAGCATCACGCCAAATGATTGGAGAAATTTGGAGAAATTTCGGCACAAAGCGACTATCGAACCAGGAGTAAATTTGAAATCTTCCCAACGATGTGCGTAACCATTATCCCGATTGCTTAGGCCATCGCGATCAAAAAAAACAGCTTTCAAAACTTAATATTCCTCGTTATCTCAGGCGATTCGCCAACTTCATACGTCTGTACGCCGTGTCGGCCCGCTGGCATTGAGCCAGTTGAGGTATTTGGCTACGCCTTCTTCTACCGTATGGAAGCGGCCGTCATAGCCTGCTGCACGCAGCGCTGAAATATCAGCCTGAGTGTAGCTTTGGTAGGCACCCTTGAGGTGATCAGGGAAAGGGATGTATTCAATCTGGCCGCGGCCATGCCATTTTAAGACTGCATCGGCCACATTTTTAAATGCTTGGGCTCTCCCAGTTCCCAGGTTGAAGATGCCGGATTTGTCCGGATGGTCTAGGAACCAAAGGTTGACTGCCACGCAGTCATCGACAAAAAGGAAATCTCGCTGCTGCTCTCCGTCCCCATAGCCGTCTGTACCTGCAAAGAGTCGTGCAACGCCGTCGGTCAATATTTGATTGTTGAAGTGGAACGGCGTCGAAGACATCGAGCCTTTATGTGCCTCGCGTGGCCCGTACACATTGAAATAGCGAAAACCGACGACCTGATGTTTCAACTTTCCCTGAAGGCTTCGTACGTACTGGTCAAATTGAAACTTGGAATAGGCGTACATGTTGATCGGATTTTCACAGACGCGCTCCTCTCGAAAACCATGCACTGCGAGGCCATATACCGAGGCCGACGAAGCATATAGATATTGCGTGCCGCTCGCCTGGCACCAATGCAGCAGCACTTTCGAGTATTCAAAGTTGTTACGCATGATGAATTGGCCATCCCATTCCGTTGTCGCGGAACAAGCTCCTTGATGGAACACGGCATCCACGGCTCCAAAGTCATAGTCAGCATGTACGCGCTGTATGAAGTCCTCACGGTCCATATAGTCGAGGATTGTCAGGTCGGCTAGGTTACGCATCTTGCGACCATTCTTGAGATGGTCCACCACTAAAATATCCGTGATTCCCCGTGCATTGAGTGCTCCAACAATATTGCTGCCGACTAGACCGGCACCTCCGGTCACGATGATCATGTTTAACCCTTTTGAATCTTATTGATTAAGCTGGTAGTTGAATGTCCATGCAGAAAGTCCAGAATTCGCACTTGCCCTCCAGCTGCTTTTACACACTCGGCGCCCGCAACTTGATCTTCGCTATAGTCCCCGCCTTTGACTAGAATATTCGGCAATAGTCTGCAATAGAGCCTTTCCGGCGTATCCTCGGAAAACGATACCACCCAATCTACGCAGCTAAGTGCTGACAGCATTCGCATCCGCGTGGCAAGCGGATTGACTGGCCGCTTCTCGCCCTTGAGACGACGAACAGAGGAATCGTCGTTGACTGCCACGACCAATCGATCTCCTAGTGCTCGTGCCTTTTCCAGATAGTCGATGTGCCCAGGATGCAAAATATCAAAACAGCCATTGGTCATCACTATGCATTCGTTGCTGGCACGAGCCTGTTCTATCTGGGAAAGCAACTCGTCCTCGCTGCATTCGCCGCCGACAGCGCTCTGTAGCTCCGCAGCACTGACCGTAGCCGTTCCTAGCTTTGCCACAACGATGCCGGCCGCAATATTGGATAAGGTCACAGCTTCTGGCATGGACATACCTGCTGCAATCGCGGCACCTATAGTGGCGACTACGGTATCCCCTGCGCCTGTCACGTCGAACACCTCCTGCGCGCGGGTAGGCAGATGCAAGGGGGTGTGACCTCGCGCTAAAAGCGTCATACCCTTTTCGCTGCGGGTGATCAGTACAGCATCGAGATTAAGTGCGTCGCGCAGATCGATGCCTCGCCGCTCAATCTCAGCTTCGCTATCGCAATGCCCCACCACGGCCTCAAACTCTGATAGGTTTGGCGTGATCAGAGTTGCGCCGCGATACCGTTCGAAATCGGTTCCCTTAGGGTCCACAATAACTGGTTTACCGGCGTTTCTGGCCGCAGCGATTAAGTCAGCAGATCGGCGTAGCACTCCTTTGGCGTAATCGGAGAGAATGACGGCATCCACTACGGGTAACCGCGCGGCAAAGTCGGCCTGCAATGCGTCCGCATCCCAATTGGGAAAATGATCCTCGAAATCCAGTCGAATTAATTGCTGATGACGCGACAGGATGCGTAGCTTTGTAGTCGTCTTGCTACCGGGCACCTTCTGCAATTTGCATAAAATACCACGCTCGGATAGGAGAGCCTCGACCTTATTGGCGGTGGCGTCCTGCCCGACAAGGCCAAGAAAATGTGTCCTTGCTCCCAAAACGACAGCATTGAGCGCCACGTTGCCAGCTCCGCCGATGCGCGTTTCTTCCTGATCGATCCGCACTACCGGTACTGGTGCCTCGGGAGAAATTCGCATAGTGGGGCCATGCCAGTAGCTGTCCAGCATCACATCTCCGACAACGAGAAGACGTGCTCGAGAGAAATTAGGAAGGTGTAGACCAGAGCCGAGACTGTGTTCGTTTAGACAAATCATTCATGCTTCCATCGAAGGCACTAGACCAAGGTTTTGTTCAACACCTCCACAAATGGTATGACCAATAAGAATGTGTGTCTCTTGAATACGGGCCGTCACATTACTCGGAACAATGATACTGCATTCGCACATGGAGGATAATTTCCCGCCATCCCTACCCAGCAAGCCAATAGTGTGAATGCCAATATCAATAGCCGCTTGCATTGCCTTTACTACATTCTCAGAATTCCCAGAAGTTGAAATCCCTATCAAGCAATCACCCGGTTTTCCCAAGGCAATAACTTGGCGACTGAATATTTCAGAGAAAGAATAGTCATTACCAATACAAGTGAGGGCGGAAGAGTCGGTTGAAAGCGCGAACGCTGCTAGCGGGGGTCTGTCCTTGATAAATCGACCAGTAAATTCGGCTGCCAAATGCTGGCTATCAGCAGCTGAACCACCATTTCCGCATAGCATAACCTTCCCGCCCGATCGAAGGGAATCTGAAATCATTATTATGGCACTCAAAACAACCTCGTCGAGGTTATTTAACTTTGAAATTATCGCTTGATGCTCATTAATATTTCTTAAAAAAATACTTGTACTTTTCATTGGAAATTTTCCTTTTTATAAGTGGGTAATAAATACCTACAAAGGCTGATTGGCTGTGCCTTTTAATATTATTCTTTGTAAGTCATCTATTGCGTTAAGACGCTAAAAAATGCATTGTAACACCACTGAATACAAAGTTATAATATTATGTTCTGGATATTTATTCAACACCACAGGTTCGCCTTAGAAGGAATTTCTTCGAGCACTTGAGTTGGTGTGATGGAACTCATGCACGCATACTGGAACGAAGTTCCAATGCACTTTGGTCTACCGCCGCACGGCTGATGTATGCAGCTACCAAGGCAGGCTATTGATTTGGCGCCAGGTGGATTGAATAGCCGAGGGTCACTAGGGCCTACGAGGATGAGGGCAGGTACGCCCTGGCTTTGGGCTAGGTGCACCGAAAAGCTATCAAGGCCGATCAGCAGATCGACACCAAGCAACCGCGCCTTGAATTCACCCAGCGAGGCGGCAAAGATCTCAATTCCTCCTCCAGCCCTTCGAGCCAAGGATTCAAGGTTGCCCCGGTCTGCTGGTGAGCCGAACAACACGACCCTCGTATTCGGATAGGTTACGCGCAAAGCATTTAGAAACGAAAGCCAATGGTGCTCCGGCCACAGCTTGAAAGGCACAGATGCAAACGGATGTATGCCGAGTTGTCCGTGCCATTCACTCGGCGCGCAGATCGATAATAACGGCCAATTTATTTTAGGCGAGAAGGGTGCGTGACCAGATCCAATCAGTACCGATAACACCATATCATAGGCAGCATACAAGCTGGTAACCGTTTTCGGGATGGTCACTAATGCAGCTTGCTGGAATCGCCCCATACGACTGTAGCTCCGAAACGGATGCCCGACTTCCCAAGCGGGAAATAAATTCCTGCCAGCGCCCAACAATCGGCACACTAATCGCTCGCGTATGTCTGACACAAGTTCAAGTGTCTCAGTCGGGTGTTCGCTTCTGATGCGTCGAACTGCAGCCCAAAACGACCGGAATCCACCCCTTATGAATGACTGAATCGTGGCACCCATCGGAAAGTCAGAACAGACGACATCACACTGTTTGATTCCCTCAAATAGAAAGGCAGCTTGAGGAAAGGTCCAAATGATGTATCGACTTGCATAACGACTCGCGACTAATGCCTTCAAAAAGTCAGCGTGAATGACGGCATCCCCCAGATTTCGAGCAGAGAGAAAGCAGACAGTCCGGACAGTTTTGGCCCTCATGCAGCCTCAATCAATTTAGTTTGACATCTACTTCGCTTTTTTCTCTTGCCATAAAGTGTGAAAGATGTGAGCAACTTCGGCATGAAGATAGACATTATTACGACATTCTTAACAATCGAAATAAAAAATGGGTCACGAAAAATAGTGAATGTCAGCGCGCCAGTTAAGAATATGGAGGACAAAGCAGTCGACGCTTTCACCATTAATCTACGATTTGACAATCGCCCCAATATATATCCACAAGGTACCGCAAGTATTATACTACCGAGAAATCCAAAATTTATCAGCGCAGAAAAGTAGAGGTGAAATCCACCAACTGGCGCTTCAAAAACAAAGCCATAATCGGCGAGGCGAGAAAATAATTCGGACTTTGCGGGAAATAGAAACGAGGGCAAAATTGCTTGAAAGTCGGCTGGGAACAGGTAGAATTTCCCGATTAAGATCATGGGGTTATTACTAATAAGCGTGAACAGCGAGATGCTAGTCAGTATCGGCTCAAGCGCAATGTTGAGCACGACGCTAACGATGCCATTTAGTGAACCAGAACGTAGCACACCGATCGATCCGAATACAGCCATTGCGCTCAGCAGACAAGTTAACAGACGCGTTGCTGACAGGCCATTGTTCAGCAGAGAGTAAAGCGCAAGAAACGAAAGCAGGGCCATCGCCACGTATAAACGCGCGCCAAACGATAGCAGAATGACAGATGAAAACAAGAAGATTAAGGCCACAGACGAAGCCATGAAGAACGACAGTTTTCCGTTCTTGCGCAAAATAATGGCAGAAATTGAGACAGCGATTAGTGAGTAAAATGACGACATGGTGCCTCGTGCTGACCACATAGAATCACTTCCAAGTGTGGACTCGTCATAGCCCGTAAACAAGAACGCTCGGATTGAGAATGTCAGCACCGAGAACAAAACAAATGATCCAAACAACACTACAGTCGGCATGACTATGTTGCCATTTAAATTGAGTTGAGTTTTTTCGCGATTCTCCACCCTTGAATTGGAATTCGAATTGGAATTGAAATATTTCTTCCAGCGAATCCCTAGCCTGAAGGCAATCAATAAGGCCAGTGTGAACGCCATCACAATAATCGCATTACTTAGCGTTAGTTCGTCCGTATAAACAATAAGGTCAGCCAAAGTCTCCCCGAAGTAGGCTATGACGCTGCAAGGCAGTAGAACATAGAAGGAAATCCCAAGCAACAGCCCAAATATCGGGTTGACGTGAACTCTGCCCGAACGGATGCAGCACTCTTTGAAAATTTTCACCATCCACGCTACGCAACAGATCAGAAGGGTGAGATATATAAAATGTGACATCCGTAGTCACTCCTATTGAGCCCGTGCCACCGCAATCCGTTGAACGCGACGTTGATAAAATATGTAAGCAAACGCCAGTGGTTTGATGAGTATTATTGGTGTTATAGCAAGGCCTAGTAACCACACCTTACGCCATCTTTCGATCTCAAGTTGCGGAATATAGGCTCGAAACTGATGCAAATCGAAGGCGCCTTCCGATCGAAGCCGAAATGTGGTCTTCACCGAGAGGTAAGCAAATTTCAGGCGATAGTTATTAGCCGCAAGTTGAATGGCAACTCGCAATGATGGATTGCGTTCTGCCGCGATGCGACACATACGTTCGAAACCAAGAAAAACGCCGAAGGAATCTTTCTTCCAAGTGAACGTATCTTCACCTTGTGCCCGGTTGGCGATGGCCGGTTGCTCCGATATATATACTGCGTGTTGGCCAGCAAGCATATCGAGGATACGGCCGACATGTGTGAAATAGGTGCCGTTGTACTCGATTCCGGTGGTGGTTTCCCAGGTTTTTCGTTGAAGCACGCAGCTGCCAATGAAGCCTACCGACCATAGTGCCTCCTCGATAAACTTATTAGCTGCGCACTCTCCATCGGTCAAACTGGTTAGTGCGATACCTATAACTTGACGGTGGTTCTCGCTTACGTATTGATAGTTCGAAAAAATGAAAGGATGAGATTGCTTTTGAATGACGTCGAACATATGCGCCACCGCCCCGGGCAAGAACAGGTCATCTTCCCCAATGAGCCAGTTGTAGTCGCAGTCGCTCATCGCTACGACACACTGAATGTTTAGATCTATGCCCAAGTTTGTCTTATTGCGATGCCAATGAATGCAGGGGAACTGCGCGCACAACTCCTGTAGAACCTCTAGATTTACGTCAGACATTGAGTCGTCAGCGATGAAGACACTGATCGGCCTCTGCTCAGCCGAATCAATCGCTGATTGGACGCAACGTTTAAGCATCTCAGGCCGCCGATACGTCGGGATGCAGATGGCCAATGTTTTCATAGTTTATTCAATATAAAAAGCCAGCGTCCGCTGTCAGTGTCGTAGTATTTGATGGGGACCGCCGGGGCGCCGACCGCTATGACCCGCGGCGGCAAGTCACGCGATACGACGCTATTGGCGCCCACAATGCAGCCTTCGCCAATGGTAACGCCGGGCAGAACAACAACGCCGTCGCCTAGCCATACGTTACGACCGATAACGACAGGGCGACCTTCCGACGGGCGCCGGTGCGAGGGCGGAATATCAGGTGAGTCTTGATGTTCGCCACGGTAGGTGCCATGGCTGTGGTCCGTCACGTGTACGCCGCTGCCAAATAGCACTCCATCATGGATGGTTACGCGATTCGTTGCCGCGATATGGACAGACTGGCTGCAGACTACGTTTTCGCCGATTTCGATGACAGGCTCATAGTGAAAGGTTCGGTAAGTGCGCACTGCTTCAATCCATACCATCGGTCCCGCATAGAAACCGCTGCCAATGCTGATGCATGAACCACCCTGCAACTGAGCGCCACGGCACACATGGAAGCCGCGGCCGACCTGCTTCAGGTAGCGACGCCAGACAAAAGACAACAGCTTCGCTGCAAGGTAGCCGTAGAGGTCAGGTAGCGGACGACGCAGGTTGTTGATTACTCGGAAAAGCATGCTGCACATTCGTCGGTCCTGCAAAATTCGTTATTCAAAAATTACCTCGTGAGGTAGGAACAAAAATCGACTTTAAACAACCACGCCTCCATTCCAATCGGCCTCGCTGGCGTCATTGCACTTTGCGCCAATCGCTGTCTCGGTGGTGCTGACATCTTTTCGACTTCAATGATCTTACCGTTGCGATTCTTATGCTCGAACTTGAACGTAATCATAAACTCGGTGGAGTGCAAGAACGGATATGCGGTCATCGCCAAGGTTCCAAACAACACATCCGCTCAGGTGGGGACAGCAATCAACAAGGTGCCCAAGCCCTTTCAGGTCAAGGTCAAAACTCGGACCGATGACAACGGCAAAGAGTTTTATGGGCATGCCAGAATCGCCGAAACATTGAGCACCACTGGCTTCGTTGCCAGAGCCTTTACAAAGTGGGAGCGCGGCACCAACGAAAACTTCAAAGGAATGCAGCGGCAATATGTCTTTAAGAAACTCCTGAAGGAAAAAAATACGAATGAAAAAATAAAATGATCGAAGATGGGGTGAATAACCGACACCGCGAACGATTGGAATTTAGAACGCCAGCAAAGGTGTGTCATCGAGGGATGTCCCATATTATACTTCAGGCTCGACTCCACCAAAAATGGCTGGTGTTCAAGCCGGTTAATGGGTATTTGCTGGCTCGACTTCTTGACGTGGATGTAGATGCACAACTTCAAAGGACCAAGGCAGCTGTACCTCTATAACTATCTATAGAAATTTGCTGACCTGACACCGATCTCGCACTTCGAGTATCGATTTGTTCGCGGATATCACCAAAACTTTGAGAAATTAGTAAGAGCTACAGGATTTATTAACTCACACCCACGATACTCTTTGAGCAAAAAATATGTCTGTACTTTCTCACAAAAAATAAACAATAATAAACGAAATACCAAACATAATAAAGAAATATAGAAAATATATCATTTCTAAAATGTTTAATAATCTTCATATTGGCACCTTTAAATTTAAAAGTCGAGCCGTAACGTAACTTTGACGTGACAACCCAAGGACATATATGCCTAAGAAGAAGCAGTCGCTTTTCTTTCTTTAAAGTTTCCTTGTCTATATGGTGAGATGTCAATATTGACAAATAATTGTCCAAGAAAACTTTTATAAAATCATAACCACCTTTATTCTGAACAATTAAAGTATCGAATAATAGCTGATTATCAACAACCGCGCCACTTTGCATCGAAACCATTCTGAACAAGACATCTGTTTGCGCTAATTGCAATGACGAACATTTATTAAAGTCTTCGATTTTTTCGAAATGACTTTTCCAGATGCCAAAGCCACCAATCCATGTGGAATAAAAAGATACCGTAGAAACAAATGCATTCAAATCATTACAATATCTCTTCTTAAAATTACCAGAAGTATCGTTTGAAAAAAAAAGTACGGGTTTAGAAAATAAATTTTCTTCTATTGTTTCCACCATTTTTTCAAGCGAATCGCTTTTATGAGTTAGTGTGTCATTATTTAATTTTAAATACTGCCCAGTTCCTCTTGACAGAGCTTTGTGAAAATTTTGATCTAAAATATTTTCGCTATTTTTGTAATAAAATACTTTATTGATATATAAATTTACATATCTCCCAGACACTTCATTGGTGTTATCAGTAGAACAGTTGTCAGAAATAATAATTTCAATATCATTAAAGTTGCGAAATCTATCTTGCTGGACTATAGACTCTAATGTTGTTCTTAAATAGTTTGCCCTGTTAAAGGTTGGTATACAAATAGATAAAATACGCATGATTTATTATATTAATTAAATATGGACAACTTAGACTATTATAGATTTTACCATGCTAATGGTGTGCCATTTACGTTTGTATCTTCGAAAAATAAGATAAACCCAAATAGATAGCACACCACTGCTTATAAACTGAACAACGCCAATATATAGCAACCCTGCATAACGGGAAGCTAGATAGATAAAACAAAGAGTAATGATCGCTGTTGACATATTTGCATTCGCTGTCACTTCACGCTTGTGGGCACGCAGATAGCTTGAACATGCGATATTTGGGAATGCTAGCAGCACTGACAAAATCAAGAACATAGCAGTAATAGGGTCAACCAATCGAATTGCAAACGTTGGAATAAACAAATTTAATACTATAAACATAGTAAGTAAACCCAACGATAAAATCAACATTACAAAAAAAGATTGCTTGCTAACCCTAAGAAACATTCGATCGAGTTCATCATAATTCTTTAAGGCCACCAGATTGCAGAACAAAGGTACTTTGGTGTTGATCCAAACCATAGAAACTGATAAAAGAGCACTGGTAATTGAAAAGGTCATTCCTAACTGACCAGCGATAACGGGGCCTTGGGTCGAGAATACTATAGGAATAGTAAAAAAAGACGCGAGAAGACTTGCTATTGCACAGATAAGAAATCGCCATTGGAATGGCCAAATTTCTTTTTTGAAATTAACTGTTTCTCCGGTAACTGTGGATTTCAGGTCAAGCAGGAATTGCCGATTAAAAATAAACAAATAGATTAGAAGTGCAGTAACTCTAGAAAAAAATAAAATTGGCAGCGCAAACAATTTAAGTCCTGAAACCAAAGCGATCCAATATATAAAGGCGCAAACTGTGTCCTGCATTAACCGGAATCTAGCAACTTCGGCTACTTTGCCACAACCTTCAATAATTCCAAGAATCGGCGTAAAGACTATTAAGCTGGAAGCAGCAAAGCATATAAGTATCCAGGGTGCTTTCCAATCGACCATATTATGGGAAATATTTTTAATTTCGAAAAAAATATAGCCGCCACCAGTTAATAATAAAAGCATTAATCCGGCAGCAATGGTGTACCACTTGAATGAAATTCTGATTAGTGAGGCTAATCTTGATTTCGCTAAAGATTCACCTTGAACTGTGCCGCCAATCACCCATTTAAGTTTAGCCATTTCATGGCCAGCAAATTGAACCAATACTGCCGACAAACTTAAATCAAATAGTATCTGAAACCCAAGCAGGCTCTGAAATGTATATAGATACCCTTGTTCGGCACTTGTTATATATCTGGCAATCAATACAACATTTACTAGTCCGACAATTATTTGCCATATTCTACTTGAAACAGAATAGGCAACAGCCTTGTCTACACCACCAGTCTGCGAAAGCCAATTTTTTAAATTAAGTATTATAATTTTGTATGCCATTTATCATTAATGATGGTAATCAAATATATTTGATTAGTTTGAGAATTGTTAGGGTTTTTGGCGTTAGTAAATTTCACTCTTGGTTGACGCCGTATTCAACTAAAGCTTCAAGGCGGGCTGAATTTAGATTTATAAAATTTATATTGTTTATGTTTGGATTGAAATAATCCATTTGATAGGATTCGTAAAATTCTGGCTTTATTTCATCCTTGATTTGCATGTGACTGCAATTCGGGCATAAATATATTGTGATGTCTTGTGCCGGGGCTATATATGGTGTTGTTCGTAGCTCTGGATGGACTGATAAACAATCTGTTATAGATTTTATTGCGTTAACTTCTGTTGCACAAATCCGGCAAAATTGCGATTCAATATTTGAAATAGTCATTTTTTATGCATCTTTGATAAGGGTAATACGCCGCATCATCACTGGTGTCCGTGGCCGCCACGGGGATGAGATGTGTGGGCGAGAAATGTGGTGGTGCAAGCATCGCATCAAGGGAGGATCGCCCAGCTGATGGCGACCAGCAAGACCATCGCCCGGGCAATTCTGAAATTGGCTCTCAGGGTGCTGTCAAACCGTGGAGCGTCAGTGCGTTCGTTGGTTTGAATGGGGATGGCTTTGAGAGAAAGACCCTTCCGGTGTGCCCTGACAAACATCTCTGCACCGACCAGTCGGCGGGTGTCAAAGTTACCAATTGCTTTGCAACTCTCGAGCCGGTAGAGCTTCAGTCCGCTGAATGGGTCATTGATGCCCCACAAGTGGGCACCAATCCAGCCGGCAATGACTTCTGTAAAGCGTTGTTTCTTCTGTCGGATTCCGATCACCAAATCGCTGTCTTGGATGGAGTCGAGGAGTTGTTGCGCAGATTCCAGCCGATGCTGTCCGTCCGCATCCATGGTCAGGGCAAAGGAGAAATTTTTCGTTATCGCAAATTGCATACCGCTGGTCAGTGCCCCCTCATAGCCCTGATTGCCTTTCAGAGTGATGACCGTGGCCCCGGCGGCATACGCTGCTTTTTCGGTATCATCGCTGGACCCATCATTGACAACAATCACTTGACCGATGCATGAGGCCTCTCTAACCACAGCAGCGATGGTGGCCGCCTCATTGAAGGCCGGAATAATGATTGCTGTGGATGTCTGATTTGGAGTTTTCATTCAACATCGGCACGGGAAATCGATTGCCCGTACTGCATGCCATTTTTCAAGGTTTTCCCAACAAGTCTCTCCGTCTCGTATGGCATGAAAGCATTGGGTGGGCACGGGCGCAGCGGAATGAGGTCTCCGGCCGTGATGACTTCACCTGCTTGCATGTCTCGAACGGCGCAGAGGGAGCGACGTTGCACAACGGCGGTTTCACGCTCATTGAGTTCAATGCGCTTGATACCATTGCCAAGTGCGAAATCCAATTCTCGTGTGCTGTCTACCATGACCCGCCAGCTAGACGGTGTCAGCGAAAACTTGTGATCTGGTCCGTCGCGGTCATTGGAGTCAGTAAAGTGTTTTTCCACAATGCGCGCGCCGAGTGCGACGGCGCCCAGGACAGCGGAATGCCCCGGTGTGTGATCACTCAAGCCCAGCACACAATCCGGAAACATTTCCTTGTAGCAGCTTAGTACCCGCAAATTGAGGTGCTTGAAGTTCTCAATATTGCCCGTGTAGTTGGTGTTGCATTGCATCACACAAACATTGCTGTTGAATTCCAGAACTGCCTCAACGGCACGTATGGCATCTTCAAACGTGGATGCACCCGTGGCCAGCAACAAGGGCTTGTTCTTTTTGGCCAGGTATTGCAGGTACTCAATCCATGTGATGTCGCCAGAGCCAATCTTGTACGCGTTCAGATAGGGGTCAATGTGGTCGGCCAGTGAGAATGAGTACGGACTTGTCATGAACTCAATACCCGCTTCCTCGCAGGTCTTCTTCAACACGGGTGTCCAGCTCAAGTCCACAGATGCGGCAGCATAGATATCGAAAACGCTTTTCTTCCAGTTGCTCTGGTGGCTTTTGATGTCTTGTTGCCTGCGAAACTCGTAATCGCTCACGATGGTGGAAGCCGCAAAATGTTGAAACTTCGCAGCATCGGCCCCTGCCTCCTTGGCTAAATAAATAAGTTCCTTAGCGCGCTCTAGATCGCCATCGTGGTTGGCCGCGATGTCGGCCACGAAATACACGGGAAATCCATTGCCAACAGCCCGGTCACCAATGACAAACGAGGGGCTATTCCTAGATGTAGTAAGTGGCTTCATTGTCAATTTCCTGTTCAATAGTGGGTATCTGAAAGGCCGCTGCGGTGGCAAACAACGATGAGTCCATCCGCATGTCCTTGGGTCTGGGAGCGGATAGCTTGGCGCTCTCAATGCTCACATAATTCAATAAAGTGCAATCGAGTCCCAGGCGCTGCAATAGCAGCTTGGCCATTCCTGCTTTGGAAATCCCCTCCGCGCTGGAGCCCAGGTTGTACAGCCCCGCCAGCCGAATGTCCATGGACCGCAGGATGGCGCTGCACAAGCTATCCATGCCCAGCGGGCTGAAAAACACATCGTCGAAAACGTTCAGCCGTGTGCCGTTTTTTGCGCAGTTCCCCAGCCAATCGCTGAAGCTGCTCCTTTTGGTGGTTTGACTTTTTCCAAAAAAATTGGTTCTGAGGATGCACCCACCGTATTCCAGGGCAGCATATTCCCCAACCAGCTTGGTTAGCGCATACACATTGATTGGGTTTGTTGCGCCTTCATAGTGCGGACCAGAGCCGTCGTAGACTTGGTCCGATGAAATCTGGATGAAGTGGGCCGGGTGTACGGCACTGTCCCGGCACAGGCGGCTGATGAGTTGCGGTACAAAGCAATTCAAGAGCGCAGCTTGTCCCATGGCTTTTTCGCACTGATCCACATTCGTTGCGGCAACTAGGTTGATCACACAGTCCGGCCGTGCTTGCTCCATCGCATGGGTGAATGCCTGGGTTATTTCATGCTCGCTGTTGCAGGGGTGTGCTGCATCGCGTTCAAATGCAAACACCTCGTGCTGTGCAGCCAGCAACCTCTGGCAGAGAGTCGTGCCAAGAAGCCCTGTTGCTCCAAAGACCAGTACTTTCATGCTCTGTGGAGTTGGTCAGTCAAAGGTATGGGGGAACATGCCGACCACGACCTCCTCCAGCGCTGGAGGGAGTGCCGGGGTCATGTCGTGCAAGACGGGGGTCTTGAATTTCCCGTCCACCACGCGTGTGACTAGGCGGGGCTCCCGCAATTGGCCAGGGTCAATGGAGCACTCCACAATCCTGGGCTTTCCGGCCCTCTTGTGTTCAGAAAGTATCCCTTGAATATCCGTTAAGGCGGTGACTTTCGAATACTCGAAACCGAAACCACGGGCCAAGGGCGCGATGGCCGGAATTTTGAGTCCGGATGAGGTATTGCAGCCAAAGAACTGCTGGCCAAAGAAGTTGGATTGGGTGGTCCGGATGGATACATACCCGTCGTTGTTAAAGACAAAGATGCAAGCCGGGATCTCCATGCCGGCGATGACGGCCAGCTCCTGGATGTTTAGCATTAAGCTGCCATCGCCGGTGATCAGTACTAGCGAGTCGTGGCGCTCTATGGTGAGTGCGGCACCCAGCAAGGCAGGAACATCCCAGCCCATGGGCCCCAGGTTTCTGCTGACCAGCACGCGTTGCCCCTTGGTGACCTGAAAGGAGTTGAACACCGAGTGCGCATCCAGCGAGATACCCAATACCACCGTGGCGTCCGCAGGCAAATTTCTGGATATTTCCGCGCTGATGTCATAGGCCGATAGGTAGTCTTTGCCGACCGTGGTGCGCATGTGTGCTTCGGTTTCGAGCGTCAACGTGGCTTTGACCTTGGTGACTTGTTGCAGCCAGTCGCCATGGTTCCCTGCCGGAAAGGTCTGCGTTCCAATGACTTGGAAGAAGTCGTCAAGATCAGCTTCGATTGGGTGAATGCTTGCATCATGGAAGCGCAGATTCTCACCAGGATCGACATTGATCAGATACACATTCTTATTCTTGATCAAGTCTGCAATATTGAACCCCGTCACACTTTGGTCAAAGCTGGTGCCCAATGCCAGAACACAATCCGCCTCATGGAACAGCAGGTTGGCAGCGCGCTGTGATGTGGGGCCCACGCAGCCACAGGACAGCGGATTGGACTGGTCTTGGAGATCAACCGCACCGATGGTCACGCAGTAGGGAATGGCGTGCTGCTGGATCAGGTCGATCACAGGGTCTACCATCCCGGAAATTCTGACGCCTGCGCCCAACAAGATGAGAGGCCTTTTTGCTTGTAGCAAGGCTTGCATGGCGGCAAGCATGGCATCCTGGCTGTGGGTGTCTTTTTTCGGAAGGGGCAGAATCGGCGTAGCGAGCGCGGTGCTATCGCAGCGCATGCCCTGAACGTCCAGCGGGACGGAGATGCACACAGGCCCCTTTCTTCCTGTCACGGCCGCTTGAACGGCGGCATCCACTCCGGCAATCAGTGCGGACGCGTCCATCTCCGGCGTCAAGTAGAGATAGCGCTTGACGATGGGCTTCATCAGCGCGGCCTGGTTGACTTCCTGTGGCGCGTTGTAGCGTTGCCTCTCAAAATCGGCGGCAATGGTGCTGCGCACATCACCGATGAGCACCACCATGGGAATCGAATCCAGGTAGGCGTCCGCCACGCCGGTAATGGTGTTGGTTGTTCCCGGGCCGGCGGTCGCAAACACCAGCGCGGGAAGGTTGGTTAGTTTGGCGTAGGCCTCTGCCGCAATGGCGGCGCCTTGCTCATGGTGGGTAAACGTGGAGCGTATACCGTCACACCGTCTGAGGGCATCGGTGATGTACATGATGGCTCCGCCGACGACGCCAAATGCTTGTCGAATCCCGTGCTGTTGCAGGCGGCGTACGACGAGTTCGGATGCGGTAATAGTTTGTTCTTGTTCCATGGTCGTTGCAGACTTATTGGTAGAGCGAGCGAATGAGCTCATCGTGGACGGATTGATGGTCGGTGGCGTACGATTCTGGAACGTAATCACCGTCCAGCCACCCAGCAACATTGCCTGTGGTATATGCCAGTTCGGGAAGGTCTAGGTACGCATCTTTGGCAATTTCAGACAACGTGAATTTCCCATTGACCAGTGGGCCTTTTGTGGAAAGAGGCGCGGGTGCGGCCAGGAAATCAAGCACGGACCTAAATATACGGTATTCCGATGTCCATGCTTTCTTGGCTCCGGGCTCATTCAGAACAATGCCGGGTGAACGCAGCAGCCGGGCTTTCAAAATTTGCGCCCAGGCTGCACCCTGGGTGGCGTATGTGATGGGCCCCACCAGTGTGAAGATATTGGGGATGAAGACAGGGCACGCAAGCGCGCTGAATAGTGCTTCCTGGGCTAGCTTCTGACTTCTATACTCAAGCATGTGTTGGGCCGAAACATGGATTCTGGCGCTATCCATCAGGGTGATGCCAGACGAAAAGCCAATGGCCTTCTCCAGTGCATTGTTGCTGTGCAAGGTGGAAATGACATTTCTTTTAAACGTTTCGTGCGCAACCAGGTTTGCGGTAGAGCTATGGTCTACCGAGGTATCCAGCAGTATGACTTTTTCCGCCGCGTGGGCCAGCAGAAGTGACTCCACGGAACCATGCTTGGCAAGGCCCGTGACAACCTGGTCAGCGACGAACTCGCCGGCCCTGTTTACGGTGTACACAGTGGCAGATGGGGTGGCGAGTTGGATTGCGGTTTCGCAAATCCTGGCCAATCGCCCAGATTTTCCAAAACGCAAAACGATCACAAATCACCCTTTGCGAACTCTTGGATCATCTTGGTCAAGGTTGCTCGATCCAGCCAGTCGGTGTTGGTTCCGGAGTTGTATTCGGCCTTCAATGAGTCCGCCTTGACATAGCCAGCGGTGGCGACACTACGGGTGATGCGCGGATTCAATAAGCCTTCAGGGGGCATGATGGCAAACCCTCCTTCCCACTCATAGGTGGACGGAATGTCGGCGGAGGTGATCATGATCTCGTGTATCTTTTCTCCGGGGCGGATACCCACGATAGAGATAGGTTTGGACGGATCGATGGCGGCACAAATATCAACAATGCGATAAGACGGAATGCGCGGAATGAAGAGTTCCCCGCCATGCATCTGGTGGGAGCACTTCATGACGAATTCCACGCCCTGTTGTAGCGACAGGGAGAATCGCGTCATGGCGCTATCGGTCACGGGGAAGGACTTCCATTTGTCCTTGTTTTGCAGAAAGAAGGGAACGATCGACCCCCGGCTGCCGAACACATTGCCGTAGCGCACCACCGCGAATCGGGTCGGGCCCGCACCCACAAAGTTGTTGGCGGCAATGAACAACTTGTCGGAACATAGCTTGGTTGCACCGTAGAGGTTGATAGGGGCTGCAGCCTTGTCGGTGCTCAATGCAATCACTTTGCCTACTTTGCAATAGACCGCAGCTTCGACCACATTCTGTGCACCCAGAACGTTGGTCTTGATGGCTTCCAGCGGGTTGTATTCGGCAGCTACCACCTGCTTTAGTGCGGCGGCATGGATAACAAGGTCGATGGCGTCAAACGCATACTTCAGTCGATCGCCGTCCCGCACGTCACCAATGAAGTAGCGCATACGGTGGGCATGTTCTATAAAAAACGGATCATTCTGCATATCGAACTGTTTCAATTCATCGCGGCTGAGAATGACCAGCCGCTCAACGGCCGTGTCTTTAAGCAGACGCTTTGCAAAGGCCTTCCCGAAACTACCTGTTCCGCCAGTGATTAGAACCGACTTGATTTCCTTGCTTATCATTTGATACTCCAGACCTTTAAAAGTTAATACCCAAATAGGATTCGATTTTTTGTGCGACAAATTCCAGCATCTCTTTAGTCAACGCCGGCTGCACACCAATCCAGAATGTGTTGTTCATCACATTGTCAGTGTTGGTCAAATCACCACTGACGCGGTAATTGGCCCCAGCCATGTAAGGTTGGCGTGTCAAGTTGCCGGCAAACAGCAGGCGGGTGCCGACCTTGTTCTGATCCAGGTAGGTCAGCAAGTCCAGCCGCGTCACCGGGCAGTTTTCTTTCAGGGTAATGGGGAAGCCAAACCATGAAGGGTCTGAGTGTTCGGTGGGCTCGGGCAGGCTAACGAATTCTTCGCAGTCTTTCAGGCGCTCTTTCAGGAAGGCAAAGTTGTCTTTGCGGGCCTGGATGAATTGCGGGGCTTTTTCTAGTTGCGCCAAGCCACAGGCAGCTTGCATGTCGGTGATTTTGAGGTTGTAGCCCAGATGGCTATAGGTGTATTTGTGGTCGTAGCCGTAGGGCAGGTCACCCAGTTGCTGGCAAAAGCGTTTGCCACAGGTGTTGTCTTTGCCCGGCTGGCAATAACAATCGCGGCCCCAGTCGCGAAAGCTCTCGGCAATGGTTTTGAGTTCGTCGTTGTTGGTAAACACCGCGCCGCCTTCACCCATGGTGATGTGGTGCGCCGGGTAAAAGCTAAGCGTGCCAATGTCGCCAAAGGTGCCGACCATCTGGCCACGGTAGGTGGTGCCCAGGGCATCGCAACAGTCTTCTACCAGCCACAAGTTATGCTTTTTGCACAGGGCTGTGACCACGTCCAGGTTAAACGGGTTGCCCAAGCTGTGAGCCAGCATGATGGCTTTGGTCTTGGGGCTGATGGCCGCTTCAATCTTGCTGGCATCGATGTTGTGGGTGAGGCGGTCCACATCCACAAACACCGGCACCGCGCCAAATTGCAGGATGGGGTTAACGGTGGTGGGGAAGCCTGCGGCCACGCCAATGACTTCATCGCCCTTTTTGATGGCACGCTCGCCCAGCTTGGGCGATGTGAGGGTGCTGAACGCGACCAGGTTGGCGGACGAGCCAGAGTTGACGGTGATCAGGTGCTTGATGCCGATGAAGGCGGCGAGTTTTTTCTCAAATTCGGCGTTGAAACGGCCCGTGGTGAGCCAGCCGTCCAGGCTGGCTTCAACCATGTTCTTGAGCTCTTGGGCGCCGATAACTTTGCCGGATGGGGGCACCACGGTTTCGCCGGGTACAAAAGGTTTTGGCGCATGAACAATATCTGAATATTGCTGAACCAGCGCAGCAATTTCACGGCGAATTGCGTCTGGGGTTTTGGGCGTAAATTCAATAGGTGAAGTAGTCATTGCGCTTTTGATTTGATAGCTAGAGAGTATTGTTGAATCTGGGCCAGGCACAGTTTCTTCAAGTCTTCATGGCCTAGCCAAGCCTGGTGCCAAGTGGTGATGTGCGCCAACGCAGTTGCCAAGGGCCAACGCGGCTGCCAGCCTAGGCGGGCTTTGGCTTTGGAAATGTCTAGTTTGAGGTAGTTGGCTTCATGCGGGTGGGTGCCGCCGTCTTGCTGCCAACTGGCACCGTTGCCCCAACTGTTGACCATGTGTTCAACAATCCATTGCACGGGTTGAGCATCGTCGTCTTTGGGACCAAAGTTCCAGCCCTCGGCGAATGCTTGGCCGTCGGTGTAGAGCCGTTCTGCCAACGCCAAATAACCGCTGAGCGGCTCCAGCACATGCTGCCAAGGGCGGGTGGCGTGGGGGTTGCGGATGACCACTGGTTGGTTTTGCTCGAATGCGCGCAAGATATCGGGCACCAAGCGGTCTGCAGCCCAGTCGCCACCGCCGATGACGTTGCCGGCGCGGGCCGTTGCTACGGCAATGCCTTGGCCTTGAAGAAATGAGCGGCGGTAGGCGCTGGCGACCAGCTCAGAGCAGCCCTTGCTGTTGCTGTAGGGGTCGTGGCCGCCCATGGGTTCGTCTTCACGGTAGCCCCAGAGCCACTCTTTGTTTTCGTAGCACTTGTCGGTGGTGACCAC
>DATCIC010000066.1:0-11236 GCA_036508025.1 Rhodoferax sp.
CGGCACATTGTTGGGCGAGAACAGGGTCCATTGGCCTTTTTCCATCACGCGACGCATGAACAGGTCTGGAATCCAGTTGGCGGTGTTCATGTCATGGGTGCGGCGGCGATCATCGCCGGTGTTTTTGCGCAACTCCAGGAATTCCTCGATGTCGAGGTGCCAGGTTTCCAGATAAGTGCAAACCGCGCCCTTGCGCTTGCCACCTTGATTGACCGCAACGGCGGTGTCATTCACGACTTTCAAGAACGGAACGACACCTTGCGACTCGCCATTGGTGCCCTTGATGTGGGCGCCCAAGGCACGCACCCGCGTCCAGTCGTTGCCCAGGCCACCCGCGAACTTGGACAGCAGGGCGTTTTCTTTGATGGACTCATAAATACCATCCAGATCGTCAGGCACGGTGCTCAGATAGCAGCTTGAAAGCTGCGAGCGCAAGGTGCCACTGTTGAACAGCGTGGGTGTGCTGGACATGAAATCGAAAGAAGAGAGGACTTCGTAGAACTCGATGGCGCGCGCTTCGCGGTCGCTCTCGTTGAGCGACAGACCCATGGCCACGCGCATGAAAAATGCCTGCGGCAATTCAATGCGTGCCTTGCCCACGTGCAAAAAATAGCGGTCGTACAGGGTTTGCAGCCCCAGGTAATCAAACTTCAGATCGCGTTCGGCCTTCAGCGCGGCGCCTAGCCGTTGCAGGTCAAACTGTTGCAGCCTTTGGTCGAGCAATTCGTGGTCAATTCCTTTTTTGATAAATTGGGGAAAATAATCAAGATAGGCTTGTTCCATATCGGCCTGCACCACATCCCGGCCCAGGACTTCGTTGGCAATGGTGTGGAACAACAAACGGGCGGTGGCATAGGTGTAATCGGGGTCTTTCTCGATCAGCGTGCGTGCCGCCAGGATGGAGGCCTTGTACACCTCTTCCATCGGGACGCCGTCGTACAGGTTGCGCATCGTCTCCGCCAGGATCGGTTCAGGCTTGATGTCGGCACCCAAGCCGGTGCAGGCCGACTCGATGATGCCTTTCAGGCGCGCCAGATCCAGCACGATGCGCTCACCCTTGTCGATGGCATGCAGCAAAGGCGTCGTGGCGGCAGTCGCGGTCAATTGCTGGGCACGCTCCTGCGAGCGCTTTTCGCGGTACAAGACATAGGCTCGCGCCACTTCATGGTGACCACTGCGCATCAGGCCCAGCTCTACCTGGTCTTGCACATCTTCGATGTGAAACGTGCCCCCGGCAGGCCGCGAGCGCATCAGGGCGCGGATCACCACCTGCGTCAAATTGTCGACGGATTCACGCACACTGGCCGAGGCAGCACCCTGCGTGCCATGCACCGCCAGAAAAGCCTTCATCATGGCAACGGCGATCTTGTTGGGCTCAAAAGGCACTACCGCGCCGTTACGGCGGATGATCTGGTACTGGCTCAGTGAATGGGCCGCGGTGTCGTCGATGCCATCAGTACGGTGCACGGCAAGAACATCAGCGTGGCGGGCGGGGGATGGGTTTAAAACTGTTTGCATGTTGTCCTCGTCTGTCACTGTGTTTTAGGTGGGGGCGGTGCCTGAATGGGCAGAACCTGATCCCGTGATATAGGTTTGCTTCGGTTTTGCAGAACGCTATATATAGGGGTGACGTCATCATAAACCACTACCGGTAGTGGTTGGTTGAAAAGACCCCACTAACTTGAGGACAATGATCAGCAAAGACTTTTGAGCAAAACACCGGCGGGGAAAAATTGTTCACTCAAGCCCAGTGCCTGCTGCAGCAGGGCCCAGTCGAAGCCACTTCCAGGGTCGGTTTTCCGTCCTGGTGCTATATGTTCGTGTCCAGCAACTTGCGTGATGGGGTAGCGTTGCAGAATGGCCGCACACAGGCTGGCCAGCGTTTCGTATTGGCGTTCATCGAAGGGCGCGTCGTCAACCCCCTCCAGCTCGATGCCAATGGCGTTGTTATTGCAGTCGCTGCGTCCCCGGTAACTTGACATGCCCGCATGCCAGGCGCGCTGGTCGCAACTGACAAACTGCTGCAGTTCACCCTGGCGGCGGATGTAAAAGTGGGACGACACCTCCATGCCCTCAATACGCTTGAAGTAGGGATGCGCGTTCCAGTCCAACTGGTTGGTAAACAGGCGCTGTACCTCGTCACCGCCATACTGGCCAGGGGGCAGACTGATGCAATGCAGCACGATCAGGTCAATCTCGGCCTGGCTTGGCCGGGGCCCGTAATTGGGTGAGGCCAGCCGGCCCGCAAATTGGTACCAGCCCTCGCGCCAAAGCGGCGAGTTGTCCTGTGCTTTAAAGGGACTCATCGGACAATTCGCCGCTGTGCGGGGTATCGATATTCAGCCTGGCAATGCGATAACGCATTTGGCGCAGGCTCAAACCGAGCCGGGCCGCTGCGGCGGTGCGATTAAAGCCGGTTTCACGCAGGGCCTGAATCAGGATGTTGCGTTCCTGGCTGTCGAGATGACTTTGCAAGTCGCTGGGGATGGCGCCCTGTTCGTCATCCAGCGGTGCCGGCCGGATGTCCAGAAAAGACGATTCTTGTGTCGGCGCTTGGCGCACGGCGAGCTCCAGCTGGAGTTCGTCGCCATCACGCAGGGCCACAGCGCGCTGCAGCAGATTCTCCAACTCGCGCACGTTACCCAGCAAAGGGTCTTGACACAGTTGTTCCAATCCTGCGGCTGACAGCGTCGGCACCGCAATACCCGCCTCAAACGCGATCCGGCGCAGCAAGGTCTGGCACAGCGCAGGCAAGTCTTCCCGGCGCTCGCGCAAGGGTGCAATCTCAATTTCAATCACATCCAGGCGGTAATACAAATCCTGCCGAAAGCGGCCCGCCAACACCTCCAGACTCAGGTCTTTGTGCGTGGCGCTGATGATTCGAACATCGACCGGTTCTTCCTGGGGCGACCCGATCGGGCGGATACAACGCTCCTGGATGGCACGCAGCAGTTTTGACTGCATCGGCAGGGGCAGGTCGCCAATTTCATCG
Organism: Rhodoferax sp.; assembly: GCA_036508025.1. Lineage (GTDB taxonomy): Bacteria > Pseudomonadota > Gammaproteobacteria > Burkholderiales > Burkholderiaceae_C > Rhodoferax. The sequence goes on from DATCIC010000066.1 coordinate 2,993, forward strand.
AGAAACAGGGTGCCGCCGCTTGCGGCCTGGAAGAAACCATCGCGGTCCTGGGTTGAGCCGGTATAAGCGCCTTTTTTTGAGCCAAAAAACTCGGCTTCGAGCAGACTCTCGGGAATCGCGCTGCAGTTCACCGCGACCCAGGCACTGCCGGTGCGGTGACTGTTGGCATGAATGGCACGTGCCACCAGTTCCTTGCCGGTGCCGGACTCGCCATGGATCAGTACCGGCGCCATGCTGCGCGCCACCTTGACGATGCGCTCCTTGACTCGCCGCATGCTGTCCGATTCCCCCACCAGACGCTGCAACACGGCATCGCTGTTCTCAGGGGGTGGCAAACCGGCGCGACCGGCCGGGGTTGCCCGCGGAGCCGGGTTTTGCACGGCAGAGGCGATGACGGATCGAAACTGCTTGAGATCAACCGGCTTGGTCAGATAGTCAAAAGCGCCCGCCTTGAGTGACTCGACGGCGTTTTCTGCCGAGCCATAGGCGGTGATGACGACGCATCGCTCTGGGCGCTGTTGCGCCCGGAGTTGCTGGATCAGTTCCAGGCCCAGGCCATCAGGCAGGCGCATGTCGGTTATCACGACGTCAAAGCGGCGCTCGCCCAGATGCTGCAAGGCCTCCGCCAGGTTAGCGGCTGTTTCCACCCGGTAGCCCTCACGCAACAGGGTCAATTCGTACAGCGTGCGCAAGTCGGGCTCGTCATCGACGACCAAGACACGGGCACTGCTCAGCGTTGTGTTTGATGCCATGGTGTGTCCGATGTGTGCTTGTTGCTCATCTGGGCGTTACTGGTTGCGGGCCGGGTCCGCAAGGTGACCAAAAACTCATTGCCATCAACGGGCTTGCCAGACATGGTTCGCCAGGTCCGGTCGTAGGCCATAGTGGCACCGTGCCTCTCGCACAACTCCCGGCAAATATAAAGGCCCAGGCCGCTGGAGCGGCTTTCCGAAGAAAAAAAAGGTTCAAACAAATGTCGCTCCACCGATTGATCCATGGGCTGGCCGTCGCTCCACACACTCAGAGCACAGTGCTCAAGGGTCGTCGGCCTGACCGACACCTGAATCGCGTTAAGTTGGTGACTTGCATAGCGCCGTGCATTGTCAAGCAGGTTGACCAGAATCCGGCGCAGATGCTCGGACTCAAACTTCACCTCGATCAAGCCGGGGGGCAGCTGGACGCTGAGCAGGTGCTCGCTTGCTGTCTGGTTTTGCCAGTCACGACAAATTCTTTCGACCGATTCATTCAAGTCCAGTGCAGGCGCTGAATTGATACTTTCAAGCTGCTGCACGCGGGAGACATTGAGAATGTCGTCCACAATCTTCTCCAGCCGCTTGGTGTTTTGCTGCACCATCCGGGTGAGTTGCTTGTGTTTGGGGTCGATAAGGTCTTCGTCGAGCAGCGCATTGGCCTGCGCGATGGCGGCCAGCGGGTTGCGAATTTCGTGCGCCACTGCAGTGGACATGCGGCCCATGCTGGCCAGTTTTTCGGTTCGCACCCGCGCTTGCATCTCGCGCTGATCCTGAAGAAACATGACACACAGCCGCTCGTCATCTCCTGCCTGAGCGGCCGTCAGCTGGGTGCGTACCTGAATGTGCCTTGGCCCTTGACCGGCCGGATGAATGGTGACGTCGGCCGGCTGGAGGGAATTCCCGGCAAAACTGCGTTGCATCAAATCAAGCAGTCCCTGCCATTCAACCATGGCGCCCAGATTAAACGAGTTGTCCCTGGCTACACCGCCGAATCCCATCAGCTGGCGGGCTGCCGGGTTGGCGGCACGCACGATGCCGCGCAGATCGACCACCAGAATGCCTTCGGTCAAAGATTCAATCACCAGCTCGTTGACCCGTCTCTGTACCCGCGCGGCCAACTGGCTGCGTTGCGCCCGTAGCTCAACGTTGACCAGACGGGTCGCAATCTGGCTGGCCAGAAACGAAATGACAAAACAGCCTGCACCCGTGAGCGCCGCCTGCAAAAAATGGGCGGCCATGTCCCCTGGTGCTTGAATGGACATCCAGGTCGCATAAACAAACAACAACAAGGTCACGCCTGCCGCTGTCCCCATGGCCACCAGCAGCGAGCCCAGAATGGACGCCATCAGAATTGGCAGGGCGAACAAGGGCGCGTAGTTGATGCTGCTGCCCTGCACCAACTGCAGAGCGCCGAAGGCGAGCATGTCCACGCCAATGGTGCTGAGCCATTGAAGGTCAAAGGTGCGGCCCAGTTGGCGCGGGTGCGCCATTAGGCGAACCGCCAGTGCAGCGGCAAAATAGCCGCTGCAAATCAGGAGCAAGGTGCTGTCTTGGGCAGTCCCCAGTAGCAGAATGCTGCCTTGCAATAGCAATAACACCGCACCCAGCGTGGCGCGTGCCGTCATGAAGCCGCGCCAGAGGCGCTCAAACTCTTCGGGCTTGTCTACCTGTTCCAGGCTTGGTTCAAGCAGTGACGGACCAAACCAGGAGAGCGCTTCTGGCGGTGGGTTCATTCAAGGCTCCGCGCGCTGGCGATGATCTGCGCTGCAGTACCAGCCCTTCTTGCCCTGAACGCCATCGGTTGCCGGAAAATGGACAGAACACAGCTTGCAGCGCACCATGTCCAGTGGCGGTGGCTCAGTTTTTGTTTTTTCACGATGCAGGCGCGGGTCAGACTGCCGGTTGGAGCGCCACAGCCAGATGCCTGCCAGCACCACCGCCAGGATAAGGAACAGCTTCATAGGGCACGTCCGAGCACAATCTCCATGACGAAGCGCGAGCCCACGTAGGCCAGCAGCAGAAACCCGGCGCCGATGTACAAGACCCGTACCGCGCGCTTGCCACGCCAGCCAAAACGGGCGCGGCCAATAAGTAAAACGGCAAAGATCAGCCACGACAGCAAGGAAAACGCCGTCTTGTGGTCCCATTTCAGGGGCGTCGCCGAGCCGTAAAGTTGCTTTTCAAACACGAGGCCCAGTATCAAGGTGGCCGATAGCAGCAAGAAACCTGCGCTCACAAATCTGAAAGTCAGGCGCTCCATGGTCAGCAGCGGCATGCCGATGTGGGCGTCAGCCGCCAAGCGAATGCGTTCCTCGGTCCGGGTCATGAACCACGCATGCACCACGGCGACGCCGAACAGGCCATAGGACGCGATCCCCAATGCCCAGTGCACTGGCAACCAGGGAGAGGCACTCGCATGCAACAGACTGCCCGGGAACAAGACCGACAGCAACACCACGACAGCGCCCAGTGCGGACAAGGCCCAGCGCGTTTGCAACAGCGGGTAGACACGGCTCTCCACGGCATACACGGCCGCCACCAGCCAGGCGGTGACTGACAAAGCCGGCGCAAAGCCAAAGCGAGGCGCCTCGCCAAACAGACTCCAGACCAACAACGCACCATGCAGCAACCAGCCCAGCCGTACCGCAGCCCGCGCCACCGTGTCGCCCAGACGGGCAGCGCCCATGGCGGACACGCCATAGGCCACGGCGGCACCAACTGCCAAAGTCAGACTCAAGGGGGAAGCACTGGCTAAAATCATGGCTACAGTTTAGCGTTTTGCATCCGGCCTTTGTCTTCTGGCCCCCAACCTAGGTTCCGTCCATCGGAATACCCCATATGGCCTCCGCTCTCTCAGACAAACTCTCGCGCCTCGTCAAAGAAATTCGAGGCCAGGCGCGCATCACTGAAGCCAACGTGACCGACATGTTGCGTGAAGTGCGCATGGCCTTGCTGGAGGCCGACGTGGCCTTGCCCGTGGTGCGCGACTTTATTGCCCGCGTCCGGACAAAGGCGCTGGGCCAAGACGTGCTGGGCTCGCTCTCGCCGGGCCAGGCGCTGGTCAGCATTGTCAACCGGGAACTGTCAGCCACCATGGGCGAGGGCGTGAGCGACATCAACCTGGCGGCACAACCTCCGGCGGTCATTCTGATGGCGGGCTTGCAGGGCGCCGGCAAAACCACCACCACGGCCAAGCTGGCCAAGCACCTGATCGAGAAACGCAAGAAGAAGGTGCTGACGGTCTCGGGCGACGTCTACCGCCCCGCGGCGATTGAGCAGTTGAAGGTGGTGACGGCGCAGGCTGGCGCCGAGTGGTTCCCCAGCTCGCCGGACCAGAAGCCGGTCGACATTGCGCTGGCGGCGCTGGACTATGCGCGCAAACATTTCTTTGACGTACTGCTGGTGGACACGGCCGGTCGCCTGGCCATTGATGAAGCGCTGATGCAGGAAATCAAGGCGCTGCACACCGCCCTGAACCCGGTGGAAACCCTGTTTGTGGTTGATGCCATGCAGGGTCAGGACGCGGTCAACACGGCCCGCGCATTCAAGGAGGCGTTGCCCCTGACCGGCATCATCCTGACCAAGCTCGACGGTGATTCACGCGGCGGCGCGGCGCTGTCGGTGCGACAGGTTACCGGCGCACCCATTAAATTTGCCGGTACCAGCGAAAAGCTCGACGGCCTGGAAGTGTTCGACGCCGAGCGCCACGCCGGGCGCATTCTGGGCATGGGCGACATCCTGGCGCTGGTGGAGCAGGTCACGTCCGGCGTCGACATGGCGGCGGCGCAAAAGCTGGCGGCCAAAGTCAAAAGCGGCGGTGGTTTTGACTTGAATGACTTTCTGGCCCAAATCCAGCAAATGAAGCAGATGGGCGGACTGTCCAGCCTGATGGACAAACTGCCCGCCTCCATGACCGCCAAAGCTGGCCAGATGGACATGGGCAAGGTGGAAAAGGACATTCAGCGCAAACAAGGCATCATCCACAGCATGACGCCGCTGGAGCGCCGCAAGCCCGAGCTCATCAAAGCCACGCGCAAACGCCGCATTGCCGCAGGCGCCGGCGTGCAAGTGCAGGAAGTCAACCGCATGCTCAAGGAGTTCGAGCAGATGCAGGACATGATGAAAAAGATGAAAGGCGGCGGCATGATGAAAATGATGAAGCGCATGGGCGGCATGAAAGGCATGCCGAAGATGCCTTTTTGATATATTGCGGGACAGACCCGTCTGTTTGTAGCTCGGGTTAGCCGTCAGGCGTAACCCGACCTACGCGACTTGCTCTGTCCCCGCCAGAAGATGGAATTTATATGTTTTTAGGCTCTAGCCCCCGTGGTTATTGCCTAAGCAGCTACTAAATACAGAGTGAAAATGACCCTGCGATCACTATGAAGACTCAGTTCATCCAGTCAGCAGCAAAGCCTTGGCCAGTCCGAACAGGCCCGCGTCAGCGTGGCTTCACGCTGATTGAGCTGATCATGGTGATGGTGATGCTGGGCGTGCTGGCGGTATTTGCGGCACCGCGCATTTTCAATAGTGATGACTTCTATGCGCGCGGGTTTCATGACGAGACGCTGGCGCTGCTGAGGTATGCGCAGAAGGCGGCGATTGCGCAGCGGCGCATGGTGTGTGCTACGTTGGATACTGCGGCCAGCACCGTGGTATTGAAGATGGAGAACCCGACGCTTGCGCCACCGGCTGCGGTAGTCTGCAACGTCAACTTGAGCGGACCAAAGGGCGAAAGTCCGGCAAAAGTGGCAGCCAAGAGCGGAGTGACCTATAGCAGTAGCGCCGCCAGTCTTATTTTTGACGGTTTGGGTCAACCGGTAGACACTTCGCGCGCTGCCTTGACCTCAAACACAACCATTCAGGTCAGCAACACCGGCAAGACGATTACAGTGGAAGCCGGAACCGGCTATGTGCATGAATAATCCGCAGCGCAAAATTCGCTCGCGCGGCTTCACGCTGATCGAGCTCATCATCTTCATCGTGGTGGTGAGCGCCGGGCTGGCGGGCATCCTGTCGGTGATGAACACCGTGGTCAAGTCCAGCGCCGACCCGATGGTGCGCAAGCAGACGATTGCCATTGCCGAGTCGCTGTTGGAGGAGATTTTGTTGAAGAATTACTGTTACCCTGATCCTGCCGGATCAGATCCTCCGGTATGTGGTACGCCCGTTAGCAAGGCTAATCGAAGTGATTATGACAACGTGAGTGATTACAACGGTTACTCGTCCACGGGAATTTTCGACATGACTGGTGTTGCAACACCCGGACTGGAAAAATACAACATTTCGTCCGTAGTTGTGGACACCGCTGCCACTTTAGGGACTCTATCAGTGAAGAGAGTCACTGTCTATGTCACCGGCCCGCAAGGCACTATCAGCCTCACAGGATACCGGGCCAACTATTAGCTTTGAACTTACCCACTCAACAGCAATCACCATGCACATCGTTTCTGTCACACAAGTCAAAACTCACCTATCAGCCATACTCTCCAAGGTTGAGATGGGTCAAGTAGTGCGGATTTCCCGTCGAGGCTGCGTCATCGCTCGCTTGGTACCAGAGCCCAAAAGCGGCGCAAACACACCTTTTGATTTTGATGGCTTGGCGACTTTTGTTGATGGGCAAGCCGCCACCGAGGGCAGCAGCGTGATGGCCATGAGGGCGTTGTCCCCAGCTTGGTGTGTCGACGGTCGGTCACGTCCCAAGCTGGGTTCGCGCATTGCAGCCCGCTTTGCGGATGCAGGCCTGACCGAGCCCCTGCCTGAACTTTAGGCTTGTCGGTTATTCTCATTTCAGATTTCCCAGACCAACTACGAAACAAAGGAGAGCGCCAATGATCGCCGTCCAAATTGAAGCACCTATCGTCAATCACCGTATTGACTTCAGCAGCGAACGCCTGCCGTCCAATATCGCGCAGGCAAAAATAATTGTGATGTTCGAAGAACCCATTGGCAATGTGCACAAGCCCGATATCGTTGCCCTGGCTCGGGACGCGCGCGCGAGCTTTCCGAAGGGCGACTTGCAGCAGCTGTATGCCACATTTGATGAGATACGCTCCGAGTGGGATGACCGTGGTTACGACAAATGACAACGCCTTGCCTGATCGATACGAATGTGCTGATTGACTACCTTGCCGCCAGTGCTTTGGTTGAAGGCGTGCCCCTCATGACCAGAAATGCGGCTGATTTTCGGTCGATTCCAGGGGTAACCTTGTTCGCCCCATTTCATAATCATGAGCAACCATAACAATCAGCGCGGCTTCACCCTGATCGAGTTGATCATGGTGATCGTCATCATGGGCGTGATCGCAGGGATGGTGACCGTCTTTATGAAAAGCCCGATTGACGCCTATTTTGCCAGTGCCCGGCGCGCGGCCTTGACGGATGTGGCTGATACCGTGGTGCGGCGGATGGCGCGGGATATTCAACGCTCGCTGCCCAACAGCATTCGATCATGTCCCTCCGGAACGAACGGACTGGAATTCATTCCAACCAAAACCGGGGGCCGATACCGGACGGCGGGACCGGGTGCACTGGACTTTGTTTCTGGCTCCAGCAACTTCAATATGTTGGGCAAGAATTCCGACTTACCGCCAGATCAGCAAATTAAGGTCGGGGATGTCATCGTTGTTTATAACCTTGGCATTCCGGATGCAACTGCGTACCCAACTGCGTACCCGTTAACGGGCAGCGTCAACACTGCTGTAGTTGGCGGCACCGATCCGCTCAGCGAACCCGGTACTCCGGTAGAAACGACCATTCCGTTAACCAACACAACTACATTCCCACTGGAGTCCGGCACCAACCGCTTTCATGTTGTGCCTGGTACAGAACGTATGGTGTCTTATGTGTGCAGTGGCATCAATTTGTTGCGCGTGAGGAGTACCACGATAACCGCCGCCGCCAGCTGCCCAACGGCCACGACCGGATCGGCATTCGTTTCGGTCATCGCTTCGAACGTCAATTGTGCCACCACATCTTTCAATTATTCCGGTTCTGACCTTCAACGCAACGCCCTGGTCAGCATGGTTCTTACAGTCACGGACATTCCTAGCGGCGAATCCGTCACCCTACAGCACGAAGTCCACGTGAGCAATACGCCATGAATCTCAACTTCAGTCATCGACAGTGCGATTCGTGCAGTGGGTTCATTCAAAATAACATACGGTAAAATACCGTATCCAAAAAGGAGCCCACCATGACCGCCATTGCCCGTTTTGACCTGAAGATGGACGCTGCCGACAAAGACATCTTGTCGCGTGCGGCCGCCCTCATGGGGACCACGATGGCCGGTTTCGTACGCATGGCAGCCAAAGAAAAAGCACTGGCCTTGATTGAAAGCGAATCACGGGTGACCCTCACACAGCGCGACTTTGCCGCCTTCACGGCCGCGATCAACCAGGCTTTTACCCCAAACCCGGCCATGCAAGCTGCTTTGCAGGCTGCAGCCAAGGTCAAACGTGCTTGAAGAGCAGGCGCTCGACCCGGCGCGCCA
>DATCIC010000067.1:0-4028 GCA_036508025.1 Rhodoferax sp.
GACTTGGACCTCCGTGGCATCAGCCCGGCCAACCACCACCGACAGTGGCAAGGCCCCGGACACACCAACCACATCAAGATTACTCAGCGTCTTGCGCACTTGAACGACCCTGTTGGCATCGACCACCTCTATCCATGAGGAACCCCGTGCCTTGAAGATGATCGGGCCTGTTGTTGCGCCAGAGCCAGGCACAATCGCGGGCGGCAAACTGGCAGACCCCTGCGACGCAGCTGAAGCTGCAACAGCGTTTGGATTTTCCGCCCCCACAGCCTCTGACCCTGAAAGCGCAAAACTCGTAGCCAAGCTTGGTGCAGCGACCTCAACGGGTACTGAATCTTCACTGCTCGCAGAAGCGGGCACCGGCACTGGCACTGGCAGCATCGCGACAGTCGACGTGTTCTGCGGCGCGCTGGCGACCTCAGTGTGCAAGTTGAACGGGAAAAAAATAAGCACTGCTATCCCCGACAATAACATTAGCACGGCAAGAACAAAAGGCCTGGAGAGTTGATGCCAAAACGACAAGCCCGAGCCATCACCAGAAGGACGCAATGGCGTGTTAATTCCGGACTCATTGGTTTTGAGAAGCGGCGCTGCCGTACGTGGTAGTTGCTTCAGGATCGGAGCCGCATCAACCTTCAGCGTACGACAAATACTGGCAGCTAAAGCGCGAACAAAAACGGTATCTGGCAACAAATCAAATCGATCAGCTTCAAGGGCTTCCAGTTTGGCGACAGGAACCTTCAGGCCAACGGCCAAGGCGCCGATGTGCAAGCCTTGTGCTTCGCGCGCCATTCGCAGCATCGCACCACCCGACATCTGCGCCATTGAATCTGGGGCAGAAATCACATCTTCAGAGACAGGCAAAACACGTTCATTCATCAAACGCACTCCGTTGATAGGAAGCCGCTTCACGTGACTGCGGAAAACGTTTCTGTAGCTGCGTAGCAAGCTGCAGCATGGCGTCACGATTCTCCATACGTCGCTCCACTTTGACCCCTAGCCACAGTGACTCGGCATTGGCCAACTCACTGTTGTTTAGACGTCGCACATAGAACCGGGAACGAACAAAATCACCACGCTGGAAAAGCAATGTGGCCAATTGATAAGCCGTAATGGGGTTACCTGGATCAAACTCATAGGACTTCAAAAGGCTAAGTTCGGCGTCGGCTGTCCGCCCGGCCCGGATTTCACACAAGCCCTGCGCCATCAACGTCTTGGCCCGCTCCCCATATTGCGGGTTTGATAGCGCCTGCCAGAACAGAAGCAGGGACTCCGGGTACCTTGCCTCCTGGCAATACAACCAACCGAGGTTATGCACAACATTTGAATTCTGTGGATTGATGCTCAACGCCTTCTTGAAACTCTCTTCTGCAAACCGGAAATCATTCAGCCGCATGTAAATCAGTCCACGCAGGTTGTAGGCTTCACCAAAGGTCGGATCCGCCACAATGGATTGCTTGAGCTCATCAAGTGCGATCGTTGTTTGTCCCTGCTCAAAATAGCCGACGGCGAGTTCCAGCCGAATGCGAGCGCGCCGGCGGGCGTCCGGCTCGTCCGAAGCAGTCATCATCTCGACCCCGCTGCCCGTTGGGCCGACACCTGGCGATTTTGAAGCACAGGCCGAAATACCGGCCAACCCGGAAGCAAGCAGACAGGCGCAGAACAAACGTGTGCCAATGTCAATCCATCCAGTTTTATTCATTTTCATGCTTCAGTTCTCCATGACCTGCTTGTCAATTGCCGAAACGGGCTTGAGCATGAAGGTACGCTGGCGCGCGATGCGTTCTCCGACACGGGTACGGTCTTTCACTTCACCAGCCAGTTGCCCGCATGCAGCGTCGATGTCATCGCCGCGCGTCTTGCGTATGGTAGTGACAATACCTGCATCGCTCAGAATTTTGGCAAAAGCCTGAATGCGTTCTGGCGCCGATCGAGTCAAACCAGATGCAGGGAAAGGGTTAAAGGGAATCAAATTGAACTTGCACCAAACACCGCCGCTTGAATAATGTCGAACCAGACTGACCAACTGCTGCGCATGCTCTGGCTGGTCGTTCACATCCTCCAGCATGCAATATTCGAACGTAATAAAGTCGCGCGGCGCGTGGACGAGATAACGATTGCAAGCGTCCAACAACTCGGCCAGCGAGTATTTTTTATTGAGTGGCACCAGGTCATCGCGCAAAGCGTCATTGGGCGCATGCAAGGACACGGCCAGTGCTACCGGACAGTCCCGTGCCAAACGGTCCATCATGGGGACAACACCCGAGGTCGACACCGTTACCCGTCGGCGAGACAGCCCATAGCCATGGTCATCCAGCATAGTGCGCAGCGCTGGCAACAGCTCGGAATAATTCTGTAGGGGTTCGCCCATCCCCATCATCACAACATTCGAGATAACCCGTTCATCACGCTGCAGGTGCTTGCGCAAAAAATGCTCTGCAAACCACAGTTGAGCAATGATTTCACCGGTTTTAAGGTTCCGGCTGAAGCCCTGGTGCCCAGTCGAACAAAAACGGCAGCCCATGGCACAACCGGCCTGCGACGAAATACACAGGGTTCCGCGATCTTCCTCAGGAATAAAAACGGCCTCAACCGCATCGCCGCCACCGACGTCAAACAGCCACTTGATCGTACCGTCAGAAGAAATGTGTTGCGAAATCAGATCGGGGGCCTTGACCTGCGCGGAAACCTTCAGCTTCTCGCGCAAGGACTTGGCAAGATCACTCATGTCATCAAAGTTGGCTGCGCCTTTTTGATGAATCCAGCGAAACAACTGAACGGCGCGATAGCGCTTCTCACCCAGCTGTTCGCAAAAAACAGCCAAACCATCAAGGTCGTAATCAAGCAGATTGGCCGCCATCAGATCACTTATCGGGTGTACACATTCATGCCGGGAAAAAAGAAAGCAATTTCCACGGCGGCGGTTTCAGCGGCGTCAGAACCATGCACCGCATTGGCATCAATGCTGTCAGCAAAGTCAGCACGAATGGTGCCAGGCGCTGCTTTTTTAGGGTCAGTCGCACCCATCAGATCACGGTTCTTCAGCACGGCATTCTCGCCTTCAAGCGCCTGAATCATGACCGGACCGGAGATCATGAAGTCAACCAGGTCCTTGAAAAAAGGACGATCTTTATGCACGGCGTAAAACGCTTGTGCCTCGCGAGCCGACAAATGAGCCATTTTGGCGGCAACCACTTTCAGGCCGGCGGCTTCAAAGCGGGCGTAAATTTGACCAATCACATTTTTGGCCACTGCGTCGGGCTTGATGATGGATAGAGTACGTTCGATAGTCATGATTTTTTCCTGAACTTGAAATGAGATTGTGCCCACTGGGCAAAGCCGTTTATTTTAGCCTAGCGACCCCGTCCACCGCGACGTTGCCCGCCACCCGAACCATTACCGCCGCCCCGTTGCCCCAGATCCTGCCGTTGTCGGGTAAAGCTGTCAGCCCCGATATAGCCAAAGGCCGTCTTCATTGGATCTGGTTGACTTGCACCGGCTTGACGATCCCCAGCCTGCCCCTGTTTTTTCCGAGACTGCCCCGAGCCTTGCGAAAAACCTGCGCCACTCTTTGGCGCGCCATCCGCTGGCGCATTACGTTGACCGTTTCCTGAGTTGCGCGGACCATTGCCACGCGCGCCCCGGCGCCGGTTTCGTGACCCAGGGCCCTGCTCGGCGCCTTCACGGCGCGAAACATCTACGCCGCCCCCAACAGTCTCAATTCCCTGCACACTGGAACTTCGCGGCCCTGCGGCCTGCATCAGTGACTTGATATCGCTCTCATCGAGTTCCATCCAAGCACCGCGTTTGAGACCGCGTGGCAGCATCATGGCGCCATAACGGATTCGGATCAATCGGCTCACCGCGTGACCGACTGCTTCAAACATGCGGCGCACCTCGCGGTTACGGCCCTCGGCGATCGTGACCCGGTACCAACAGTTGGCGCCCTCACCTCCGCCCGCTTCGACAGAGCCGAATTGGGCGATTCCATCGTCCAGCTTGACACCATCAAGCAAGCGTTGCTTCTC
>DATCIC010000068.1:0-2229 GCA_036508025.1 Rhodoferax sp.
GGCCCAGTTGGCACTGGCCCTCGCTGCATCCTTTCTTCCAGGTAAGCCTGCCTGAAGGCTTCCTGCTATCCCTGCTCAAGGAACAGCTCGGCCCGCACCTAGGTGCCCGCCCCTTGGACCTGCTGTCCGTGGTGGGCCACAATCTCATTGGCCGCGTGCGGGTCAGTGCCGGCGCACAACCGCGCTCGGCAGTTGCCTTGGACAGCCTGCAACCACTACTGCATGGACAGGCCTCGGGACAGGTTTTCCTGGAGCTCATGGCGCAATTCGCGGCTTCGGGTGTATCGGGCGTGGTGCCCAAGTTCCTCACGCCCGAGACCCAAGCCCTGTTCCGAAAGGGAACCGTTGCCACCGAGCGCCACATCGTCAAGGGCAGCTCAGCGCACCAGCCTTTCGTGGCCCTGAACGAGCATCTGTGCATGCAGGCTGCGGCCGCCACCGGTTTTGACGTGGCCAAGACACTGGTTTCCGAGGATGGTCAGGTACTGATCGTCGAGCGCTTCGACATCGACCCTGAGACGGCACGCAGGCGCGGCTTTGAGGACTTCTGCAGCCTTCTTGGACTGTCGCCAGACGACAAGTACGAGTCGACCTGGGAGCGCGCCGCGCGCCTGGTGCGTGATTACGTGCCGCCAGCCGGCCGCCTGCGCTCCAATGAACAGCTGGCCGTGACGCTGCTGCTGACCTTCGCGCTGGGCAACGCGGACTGCCATACCAAGAACCTGGCTCTTCTCTACGAGGATATGAACAGTGTGCGCGTGGCCCCGGTGTACGACATGCTCACCATCCTGGCCTACGACCGCTACGCGAACAACCCGCCCGGCATGTACATCGATGGCCGCAAGGACTGGGATTCGATGAAACCCATCTGGCGCTTCCTGCAGCAGCATCTGGGAGTGGAGCCGGCGCGCCAGCGCGAACTGGTGGATTGCGTGTGCACGGCCGTGGCCGCCACCGTGACCGAGCTTAAAGCTCACATCCGGACAACGCCGGGATTTGCTGAGGTCGGCTCGCGCATGCTCTGGGAGTGGAACGCAGGCATGGGGCGTCTGCAGCAGCGCAGGACTTTTGCGATGCCAGACTGGGTCGCGAGCGCACCCTTTGAGGGCCTGCCTGTGCCCGCCCCGGCACAGCGCTACGCGCCCGCGCGCATCGGTGAGTCCCCGTTAATAGCGCCGCGGGGGCGAAAGGCCCCCGTGCTGCCTCCCTCCTGAGAACATACCTTTGACAGCCTCCCCGAGCTGACTTGCCCCGCAACCATTGCCTACGGCGAGCGCGGCGCTGGGGGTGTGATCCCGCCCAACGCCACGCTCCTATTTGAAGTGGAATTGCTGGCCATCAACGGCCGTCAAGTCTGACGCAGCGTTGGCCCGGGCCTGCTTGCCGTACCGTCAGCTAGGCCACCAGCAGCGTGCCTGGGCATTCCAGGTAGCCGCGCATTTTTTGGATGAATTCGGCCGCGTACATGCCGTCCACCACCCGGTGGTCGAACGATGACGACAGGTTCATCATCTTGCGCGCCACCACCAGCCCACCTCTGATCATGGGCCGTTCAACAATGCGGTTGGTGCCCACAATGCCCACTTCGGGGTGGTTGATCACCGGGGTGCTGACGATGCCGCCGAGCGCGCCCAGACTGGTCAGGGTGATGGTGGAGCCGCTCAAATCCTCGCGTGCGGCCTTGCCGCTGCGGGCCGCTTCGCTGGCGCGCAGCACGGCGCTAGCGGTGGCCCACAGGTCCAGCGTTTCGGCGTGACGGATCACCGGCACCATCAGGCCGTTGCCGGTTTGGGTGGCCATGCCCAGATGCACGGCGGCATAGCGCGTGACCACACCGGCATCGTCGTCATAACGGGCGTTCACATCGGGGTGCTCGCGCACCGCCAGCACCATGGCGCGGATCAAAAACGGCAGCAGCGTCAGGCGACCCCGCGTGGCGCCGTATTGGGCGTTCAAGCGCGCGCGCAGGTCTTCGAGCTCGGTGACGTCGATTTCTTCGACGTAGGTGAAGTGCGGAATGCGGCGTTTCGCGTCCTGCATCTTTTGCGCGATCTTGCGGCGCAGGCCAATCACGGGGATGGCCTCTTCGCCGTCGCGTTGCGCGTAGCGCTGATCGGCCCCGCTGCGGGCGGGTACGTGCCCACCACGCTTGGCGTGGGCGTCCAGATCGTCTTGCGTGATGCGCCCGGCCGGGCCGGTGCCTGTGATGGTGCCCAGGTCAATGCCCAG
>DATCIC010000069.1:0-2385 GCA_036508025.1 Rhodoferax sp.
GCGCCGGCAATGCGGGTGCCGTAGCCGCCCCATTCGATGTCCACGATCTCGCCTTGCTCGGCGGTGGCCACGATCAGGTGGTAGTCAGGCTGGCCATCGTGGCCAGCCATGATTCCGGCGTAGATGCCGCCTTGTTCTGGCCAGGGTTGACCGATGCGGGGTGCGTTGATTTTTGGCATGTTGAGCTCCAGTTCAGGTTGGGTTGGTGGTGGGGAAAGAATTCATGGCGCGGCCGCCCAGTGCGCGGATGCGATCCATCTGCGCCAGGCTCCAATGGGCTGCCTTGACGGCAATGCCGTGGCGGTCGATATCGATCAGGCCGTCCATGACGTGCGCAGCAGCTCTAGCAACAAGCAGCTCAGGGCCGCTGAAGGCCACGCGCGCGGTCATCCGGTAGCGGGCAATCACGCTGCCATAAATATCGAGCTGGTCACAGATCGCGGCCACGGCCTCGGGCGTGAATTCGGTGCCATCCTGCTGCTGCAGGCGCATGATCTGGCTGTAGGTGTAGCCGGTCTCGATCCAGTCCCACAGGTCGGCCGTGGTGGCGCTGCCATCGGTGAAGCGCGTGACCAGGTCCCAGTGAATGATCTTGCTGTCCAGGCACTGGGAACGGGCCAGCTTGGGCTGCCAGAACTTGGGCAGGGTCCCTGCGGATTGGCGGCGCGTTTGGATGAAGCTGATGCGGCTCATACTTCCACCGCCTTCGCCTGGGCGTTGTCCTTGATCATCCTGGGAGTCAGCATCAGCATGCTGCTGTTGAAGCTGGCCATGCCGCCGGTGCGCCCTTTGAAGGTCAGCATCCAGGCACCGTCAGCCAGCTGCTGCGTGATGGTGCCCGGTCTGCCGGCCCACTTGCACTGGCTGAGCTGCAGCAGCCCGGTGTCACTGGTCACGCACACGCGCACGCCCACCGCCAGAGACTCAGACGGAGCGTCAGCGACGGCTGGGGCTACTGGCGGGCTACTGTCTGCGCCGTCGCCCTGCGCGTCAGCGCCTGATTCGGTATCCTGACCCTGCATCGCGGCCGCGATAGCGGCCTGGGCTTCGTCAGCAGACAGCTTGCGTTTGTGCACAGGCACTTCACGCGCCAGCGCAGTGGGGCTGGTATTTTTTGAGCCCTTAGCCCCCCCGCCCCCCTTAGCTTGCGCAGCAGAGGCGAGGGGTAAAAGCGGTTTCGCGGGTTTGACCGTGTCCAGGGTGGTTTTCAGGTCGTCCTGGTTGCCACCGCCCTCGATGTACGCCGTCAGCCAGCGGGGTTTGAGTCCACGCCCGCTCCAGGTCTCGCCATTGACACCCCGGTAAATGACAGCTTGGCCCTTGAGCTGGGCCTTGAGCTTGTTCAACTCTTCGGCAGTCTCCTGGCGCACCTGGGCGGTGGCCTGGACTTCGATGTCGTCCAGGTCGACGCCTATTTCACTCGCCAGCGCGGTCAGCAAGGTGGGCTCCTCGATGTCGCCATAAAAGTAGTCGGGGTTGTCGTCCAGCACCAGGTGCAGCGCCAGTGCCTTGTACAGCTGGCCCTGGGCGCAGGCTTGCACATGCAGGCGCATCTGGGTGGTTTGTGCGTCCTGCAGTTCGCCAGTGGTCTTGACCTCTGGTTTGAGCAGAGTCAAGTCAAACAACTTGGCCAGGTCGCTGTTGTTCATTTCCTCCACCTGACGCAGCCACCAGGCACGCAGCAACAATGGGTAAATCAGCTTCGGCGCCATGGCGTCAGAGCAGCCGTGCACCGTGCTGGCCAGCTCCTTGAACGCCATGTCCCGAAACAGCTTAGTCGTGGCTTTCTGCGCGCTGGCCTGCAGGCGTTTGATGTCGCCCTCGATGTCGCCAGCGGGCTTTTGCTTGGCCTGCACCGCCTTCACCAGCCCGCGCGCCAACAGCATGGCCTCGGCCTCTTCGGTGGGAACGGCGGCGATCAGTTCCTTGGTCCACGGGTTTTCGATCAGCACCGGGGCGCCCAGGTCTTTGCCCAGCAGCTGGCCCAGTGAGGCGCTTTGGCCGTCTGCAGTGTCGTTGCGCTCCTGGCTCAATGGGCTGTAGCCGTCCAAGTGGGTGCTGTACTGGCTGCAAATCTCTTCTGCTTCGTCGCCATCAATCAGGCGCATGCCGCGTTTGGCGGCGGTGTCCAACACGCTGGCCCGGTGGGCGGCTTCCTTGTCGTGGTAACACACCGGGTCGGTGCAGATGTCTGCACCCTGCACGTCTGCAAAAAGATCAGGGTTGGCGCCGGTGCGCTTGGGGCAGGTGGTGCAGTTGCCCACGCCGATCACCAGGGCGGAGTCGCTGGGGGAAAACATGGCACGGTCCAGGCGCAGCATCACATTGGCCTGCAGCCAGTTTTGCAGCGCACGCACGCTGCACACCTGGCCGGCGTAGTCTTTG
>DATCIC010000070.1:0-10046 GCA_036508025.1 Rhodoferax sp.
TGGATGCCTGCCACATCCCCGTGGTGCCAACGCGACGGATCCGCGCCACGGCAGCGGAAGCCGTCAAGGCCGCGTTGTCCATCGGTTTTCCGGTGGTGCTGAAAATCTTGTCAGATGACATTTCACACAAGTCCGATGTCGGTGGCGTGGCCCTCAATTTGCACGACGAAAACGATGTGCGTGCGGCCACCCGGACCATGCTCGCGCGGGTCAAGCGCCAGCAGCCCAACGCACGTATTCAGGGCTTGACGGTGCAGGCCATGGTGCGGCGCCCGCATGCCCAGGAACTGATTGTGGGCAGCACCATTGACCCCGTGTTTGGCCCGGTGATTCTGTTTGGCCAGGGCGGCACTGCCGTCGAGGTCACGGCCGACCGCGCGATAGCCTTGCCGCCCCTGAATGTGCCGCTGGCCAAGGCACTGGTGTCGCGAACCCGGGTAGCGCGCCTGCTGGCCGGTTGGCGCGACACGCCCGCAGTGGACGAGGCGGCGCTGCATCGGGTGCTGGTGGCGGTTTCGCAGTTGCTGGCCGAAATCCCAGAGATTGCCGAGCTCGACATCAACCCGCTGATCGTCAACTTTGAAGGCGCGATGGCGCTTGATGCGCGCATCCGCCTGAGTGCAGCGGCCCCGGCCGGGGCGAGCAACTTTGCCATCCGGCCCTATCCTGCCCAGTTGGAGGAAACCGTCCAGTGGCAGGGACGTGACTTGTTTTTGCGCCCGATTCGGCCCGAGGATGAGGCTTTGCATATGGCGTTTTTGCAGCAACTGGACCCGGAAGACGTTCGTATGCGGGTTTTTTACACCCGGCGCAACATCGAACGCTCAGAACTCGCGCGTCTGGTGCAAATCGACTATGCGCGCGAAATGGCCTTTGTGGCGCAAGCCATCGGGCCGGATGGCCAGTTGCAGACCCTGGGCGTGGCGCGCGCCATGGTCGACCCTGACAACGTGGACGCCGAGTTTGGTGTGATCGTTCGTTCCGAGCTCAAAGGCACGGGTTTGGGGCGTTTGTTGATGGCCAAGCTGATTGCCTACCTGCGTGCCCAGGGCACCCAGCGGCTGGTGGCCACCGTGCTGGATTACAACGAGCGCATGCTCAAATTGGCCAAGGACATGGGCTTCCAGGAAGAACCGACGAGCAAAAATGGCGCCGGCACGAAAGACATTTTTCTGCCGCTCACTTGATGCCGATCACCCACTGGATCAGGTACTTCGCCACAAAACCGGTCATACCGAAGGCCAGACCCAGAAATATGACAAAAGTACCAAATTTGCCCGCTTTGGCTTCCCAAGCCAGATGACCAATGATGAACAGCATGTAGAGCATGAAGCCGCCCACACCAAAAGTCAGACCGAAAGCGGCGATTTGTTCTTCCGAATAGCCGAACATCAACTGGCCTCCTGGTCCAGTACGTCGCGCCAGACAATCCATGGCCATTGCCAGGGTCGGATCAGGGCTATGCCACGCAGGACGGCCATTGCGCAGGCGGGGGAATCGGGTCGGGGTGATGATGCTTGCATGAGTTGGTCAGTTTTAGTGCCTGGGTGCGGTCGGCCAGGAAGTAGCAGTTGCCAAAGCATAATGCCGGTTTGCTGTTCCAGGAGATTGCCATGCCGCGTCCGATACTTGCCGAATCCAACATTCACCCCGCCATTCGGGACAAGATTGCCACGCACGAGCAGGCCATTGTGCGCGAGGTGCAAGCGGCGGTGGCCAAGCATGCCGTCGTGGTGGTGGGCATGGGCCTGAACCCGTTTCCCAAAAAAGCGCGCAAGGCGCTGGACGCCGCCGGGGTCGCCCATCATTACCTTGAATACGGCAATTACTTCAACAGCTGGCGCCAACGCAACGCGCTCAAGTTATGGACGGGTTGGCCGACTTTTCCCATGGTCTTTGTGAAAGGGATACTGGTAGGCGGTGCCGACGACCTGATCAAACTGATTGACAGCGACGAATTGACAAAGCTGTTGGCCTGACGCAAAAAAGCCGACGTCTGCGGCACGCAAACGTCGGCCCGGGCTCTCTACACCTGGATTTTTGCCGACTTACTGCTTGGGTGCGGGCACACCCATGTGGCCCATGTGACCACCCTTGCGCCCGTCCGGACCCTGGCGCCGTGTGATGCTGGCGTCAAACACTTTTTTCTGCTCGGGCGTCAGCACGGCATAAAAGGCCTTGGTGGCCTCGCCGCGCTGCTCCATGGCAGCAGTCATGTCGGCCATACGCTGGGTATGCAAGGCCTTCATCTTGTCGATGCGCTCGGGAGTGGGCAGCTTGATGAGTTCGGCGTAATCCGGACGATTCGCCATCATGCTCGCCGGTGGCTTCATGGCAGCGGTAAAGGTGGTCCAAGCGGCCTCCTGCGCCGGAGTGAGCTTGAGCTGCACCTTGAGGGCGGCACTGCGCTGGTCCATCCGGGCCTGCATTTTGGCGGGGTCAAATTTGCCCATGCGCTCGTTGTGCATGCCACCATACATGGCGCCTTGGCCCATCATGCAGTCCTGGCCAGCGGCCGGGACCTGTGAAAAGGCGGCAAAACCCGCCGTGGCCAAAACAGCAGCGACTAACACCGGTTTAAAAAATAATTTCATGGGTATCTCCTTAAAGATCAGCCTGAAGCGCAGAACTTGGCATCAGGTTGCATGGGAGTTTGCGCTCAATGTGTATCGGCTGCATGACGCCGGCCGGATGTTTTGTAAAGTTAAGTTACACGATTGATACGCCATTTGATGGGATGATCGACGCCGCAGAAATTGAATCAATTATTGGAAAGAGTGCAAGTGTTCAAAAACGTTATCGTGTATCGAATTGGGGCGGACTGGTCAGCCACCGTGGCGCAAATGGCGGAGCGTCTTGAGGCCGACCGCTTTGTCGAGTGTGGCGCATCCCAGGAAAAGTCCGTCGGATGGATCGAGCCCCGTGGCGAGGCCCATGGTCCGCTGGTGGAGGCCGTGGGCGGTCAATTGATCCTCAAACTGATGGTGGAGACCCGCGCCCTGCCGGGCTCGGTGGTCGCGCGCAAGGTCAAGGAGCGGGTGGCGCAGATCGAGGTCAGCACCGGGCGCAAACCAGGCAAGAAGGAAACCCGCGACCTCAAGGATGACATCCGGCTGGAACTCTTGCCGATGGCATTTACCAAGCAGGCCACGGTTCTCATCTGGCTTGATCCGCAAGCGCGCTGGCTGGTGATTGATGCGTCCAGTCAGGCCCGGGCCGATGAAGTGGTGACCATGCTGGTGAAGTCACTCACCGGGCTGGCGGTGACGCTGCTCAACACCCAGGTCTCACCGACAGCCGCCATGTCCGAATGGCTGGTCAGCCAGGAGCCACCCAGCGGCTTCACGGTGGACCGCGAGTGCGAACTCAAGGCCGCTGATGAATCCAAGTCGGTGGTGCGCTATGCGCGCCACCCACTCGACAACGAAGAAGTCAAGCAGCACGTCGTGGGCGGCAAACTGCCGACCCGCTTGGCGCTGACCTGGGACAGCCGCGTGTCGTTTGTCCTGACCGAGGGCCTGCAACTCAAGAAGCTGACGTTTCTGGAGGTTGTGTTTGAAGGCGCCTCCGCTGGCAAGGACGATGGTTTTGACGCCGATACGGCCATCGCCACGGGCGAACTGCTCAAACTCCTGCCGGATCTGCTGGAGGCTCTGGGCGGCGAAGTGGCGCTGGCCTGACCCGGCCCTGAGAGGAGCCGGTCCCCAGTGAACGCCGGTGAAAACCCGGCGTTCACTGGGGATGTTTGGACTGAAACGAGCAATACACTAGACGACCGGTCTACTTGTGACATAATCACGCCATGGTTATTGATCAATCCGGCGCCAAACACCACATCCTCGATTGCGGCGAGCGCCTGATCGCGAGCAAAGGGTTTGTCGGCGTCGGGCTGGCCGAGATCCTGAGCGTGGCTGGCGTGCCCAAGGGCTCTTTTTATCACTATTTCGGTTCGAAAGAACGCTTTGGCGAAGAGTTGCTGGTTCGCCACCTGGACCAATACCTGAGCCACCTTGACACCTTGCTCAAGGCAGATGGAACGCCGGCACGGGCGCGTTTGATGCGCTATTGGTCTTACTGGAACGTCACACAGTGCGGCATCGCGCTGGACGGCTGTAGCGAGCCCCAAGCGGGTGCCAAGTGCCTGATTGTCAAGCTCAGCGCCGAGGTGGCCGACATCTCGGAGACCATGCGCCTGACCTTGCGCGACGGCACCGACCGCGTCGTGCAGCGCATTGCCCAATGCCTGGAAGAGGCTCGCTTTGATGGCTCCGTGCCGCCCACTCTGGCGGCCGACGCGACCGCCCTGACGCTGTACGAGCTTTGGCTCGGTGCCAGTCTGCTGGCCAAGCTGCGCCGCGATGGCAGCCCGTTTGATCACGCCCTGCGCAGCACCGAATTGCTGCTCGGTTCACCCCGCATTTGAGAACACGCTCAAACCCAACTTTTTCTTTCAATTAACTAGCCGACCGGTCTACTCTCACTGCTTATTGACCTCAAGCCCACATCCACCACTACAAGGATTGCCATGCTGAATTTTGATTTCTACAACCCGACCCAGATTGTTTTCGGCAAAGACCGAATCGCCGATCTCGCCAAACTGGTGCCAGCCGCCGCCAAAGTCCTGATTCTGGTCGGTGGCGCCAGCGCCGAAAAAACCGGGACACTGGCCGAGGTGCGCCAGGCCCTGGGCACACGCCAGCACGAAACCTTCAGCGGCATTGAGCCCAACCCGGATTTTGACACCGCGATGAAAGCGGTACACCAGGTGCGGGATGGTGGTTTTGACTTTTTGCTGGCGGTCGGCGGTGGCTCGGTAATTGATGCCGCCAAGTTCATCGCCGCAGCGGTGCCGTTTGAAGGCGATGCGTGGGACATCCTGCTGCAGGGTGGGCGCAACATCAAGAGCGCCTTGCCTTTTGGCACCGTGCTGACCCTGCCCGCCACCGGCTCCGAAATGAACAATGGCTCGGTCATCACGCGCCGCGACATCGGCGCCAAGCTGCCGTTTCGCAGCCGTCACCTGTTCCCCCAGTTCTCGGTACTGGACCCGACCAAGACCTACACCCTGCCGCCACAGCAGCTGGCCAACGGCGTCGTCGATGCCTTTGTGCATACGGTGGAGCAATACCTGACTTACCCGGTGAATGCGCCGCTGCAAGACCGGTTTGCCGAGAGCCTGCTGCAAACGCTGGTTGACATTGGTCCCCGTCTGCTGGCGGCGCCCGAGCCCGACTACGACGACCGTGCCAGCCTGATGTGGGCGGCCACTCTCGCGCTGAACGGCTTGATTGGCTCTGGTGTGCCGCAAGACTGGGCCACCCACATGATTGGTCACGAGCTGACCGCGCTGCACAACATCGACCATGCGCGCACGTTGGCGATCGTGCTGCCTGCCATGTTGAACGAGCGTCGCGTGCAAAAGCGCGCCAAGCTGTTGCAGTATGGCGAGCGCGTTTGGGGCATTCGCAGTGGCAGCGATGACGAGCGCATCACGGCCGCCATCGCGCAGACGCGCGACTTCTTCGAGCGCATGGGTATTCCTACCCGGCTGGGCGCTTATGGGCTCGGAGCCGAGGCCATTGACGTGGTGGTACGCCGACTCGAAGAACACGGCATGACGAAACTCAGTGAACACGGTGACGTGACACCGGCGGTGAGTCGGCGCATCCTGGAAGCCGCGCTCTGAAGCGCCCGCCATCCAGTCCCCCCACATCCCTTCACCCCCACATCGAAAGCAACAACATGCACAAGATTCTCATGGTCTTGACCTCGCACAACCAACTCGGCAACACCGGTGCCAAAACCGGCTTCTGGCTGGAGGAGTTCGCCTCGCCCTATTACGCATTCAAGGACGCGGGCGCAGCCATCACACTGGCGTCTCCGCTGGGTGGCCAGCCGCCGCTCGACCCCAAGAGTGATGATGCGGCCTCGCAAACTGAGGCCACGCACCGCTTCAAGGCAGACCCCGCCGCGCAGGCGCTGCTGGCCAGCACGCATCCACTGCGCGAGTTATCGGCGGGTGATTTCGACGCCGTGTTTTACCCCGGCGGTCATGGTCCGCTGTGGGATCTGGCCGAAAACGCTTACTCCATCGCACTCATCGAAGCCATGCTGGCGGCGGGCAAACCGGTCGCCGCCGTCTGCCACGCGCCCGCCGTGCTGCGACACCCCAAGGCCGCTGACGGCATGTCGGTGGTGCGCGGCAAGTCCGTGACCGGCTTCACCAACACCGAGGAAGCGGCCGTCGGCCTGACCGAAGTGGTGCCGTTTTTGGTGGAAGACATGCTCAAGGCAAACGGGGGCCATTATTCAAAAGGAGCCGACTGGCAACCCTTCGTCGTCACCGATGGCCTGCTGATCACCGGGCAAAACCCGGCATCGTCGGAACCCGCTGCCAAGGCATTGCTGGAAAAACTCAGTCAACTTTCCAATTAAGAACAGAAGCGGCGGCCAGCATGACACTGCTACGATGGCGACGCCGATCCCGGCGTGCTCCCGAGATACCCCATGAACCCCTCTGACGATCCAGTATCTGCCTCGTTCAAAAACCAGGCGCTGTTGCCGCTGATGATCGTGGTGACTCTCGCGCTTGGGTGGATCTTGCTGCCGTTCTACGGCTCCATCATGTGGGGTGCAATCATCGCGCTGCTGTTCACGCCGGTGTACCGGCGGCTGGTGGCGCGGCTCAAATGGCGGCGCACGCCAGCCGCGCTGCTGACGCTCCTGCTCGTGCTGCTGGTCCTTGTTCTGCCGTTTGCGCTGCTCACTGCCGCGCTGGCGCGCGAAGCCGCCCTGCTCTTTCAGCAGCTTCAGTCGGGTGAGGTCAATCCATCGCTTTACTTCCAGGGTCGGTTCAACGCCCTGCCGGACTGGGTAACGGCGCAGCTGGACAGTTTCGGGCTGGTCAATTTCGCCGCCCTGCAGCGTCGCCTGGTCGCCGCGCTGGCGCAAGGCAGCCAGTTCCTCGCCAGCCAGGCACTGGGCATCGGCCAGATCACTTTTGAATTCGTGACCAGCCTTTTCATCACCATGTACCTGGCGTTCTTTCTGATCCGGGATGGCGACAGCGTGGCACGCGCCCTGCGCCATGGGATCCCGCTGGCACCCGAACATAAAAAAGAATTGATCGGCAAGTTCACGACCGTGATCCGTGCCACGGTCAAAGGCAATTTGCTGATGGCCGTCATTCAGGGCGCACTCGGCGGCATCGCGTTCTGGTTCCTGGGCGTCCGCGGCGCCTTGCTGTGGGCGGTGCTGATGGCGTTTCTGTCGCTGTTGCCGGCGGTTGGCGCCGGACTGGTGTGGCTGCCCGTGGCGGTTTATTTCTTCTTGATCGGTGCCATCTGGCAAGGCGTTGCGCTGTGCACCTGGGGCTTGCTGGTGATCGGACTGATCGATAACGTGCTGCGGCCCATTCTGGTCGGCAAGGACACGCGCATGCCGGACTACGTGGTGATGATCACAACGCTGGGTGGCATGGTGGTGTTTGGCGTTAACGGTTTTGTCATCGGCCCGTCGATTGCGGCGATGTTTATTGCGGTCTGGCACATTTACGTGACGACGCGGATCGATCCCGCGCCCTGACCACCTCAGCGCCGGGTGCGCGCGCCAGGCCACCCAGCGGGGCCGCAAGCGCAGCTCGTTTGTTTAATAAAATTGGCTCTATCCCTTGTCGCATATGCCTCGTAAGCTATTAAATCAGCAGCAACAGCGACCCGCGAGATCATCCAGTATCGGGCAATCGGGCCGCTCATCACCATGGCAGTGGTCCAGCAAGGAGGACAGGGTACGCTGCATCGCCTGCATGGCTTCGATGCGGTGCGCCAGCTCGTTCACATGCTTCTGGGCAATGCGCTTGACGCTAGCGCTGGCGCGTTGGCGGTTGTGCCACAAGCCCACCAGTTCGGCGATTTCTGCCATCGAAAACCCCAAATCGCGCCCGCGCTTGATGAACTGCAGGGTACGCACGTCGGCCGCGACGTATTGCCGGTAACCGCTGTCGGTACGCGCCACCGGTGCCAGCAGCCCGAGCGATTCATAGTGCCGCACCATCTTGGCCGATACGTTTGACAGGCGCGCCACAACGCCAATGGCGACCGGCCAAAGCGTGCCGTCCAGTGTAGCAGCCTCCATCGGCGCCGGCGTCGGCGCCGGGAGGGTCATTTTCATGCGGCGACGGTGTAGCCTTCTTCGGCAATGGCTTGCGCCAGCAACTCGCGCGGCTGTTCTGACTGGACTTCGACCTTGTTGGCGGCGCGGTCGATGCTGACCTCGGCTTGGGGGTCGGCCTGTTTCACGGCGCGGGTGACGGCTTTTTCGCAGTGGCCGCAGGTCATGCCGGTAACGGTGAAAGTTTGGTTCATGGGAAAACTCCTTTGGATATGAAAGAGCATATCCTGAACCCTGCCACCATGGGAAGGTCAAATGAAAATTGGATGGCTTGACTTTCCCATCATGGGAAGGGTTAGGCTCACTCCCATGACTACTGATTCCAATCCCTCGAATTCTTCTGCCACCCTGGACATGGGCATTGGCGGTATGACCTGCGCCTCGTGCTCGTCGCGGGTCGAGCGCGCCCTGAAAAAAGTGCCGGGCGTGCAAAGTGTTGCGGTCAATCTCGCGACCGAGTCAGCACGCATTGCCTATACGCCAGCGGAGCAGATGGAGGCACGCTTGCGCCGGGCGGTGCGTGATGCGGGTTACGAGCCGCTCGCCGCCGACGCCGCCATCGATGCCCCCGACGCCTCGCCCTGGGCGGGTTTCATGCCCGTGGCGATTGGCTTAGGCTTCTCAGCGCCGCTGGTGCTGCCGATGCTGGGCGATTTAATGGGCTGGCACTGGATGCTGCCGGCTTGGGCGCAGTTTGCGCTAGCGACCCCGGTGCAGTTCATTCTGGGTGCGCGTTTTTACAAGGCCGGCTGGCACGCAGCCAAGAATCTGGCCGGCAACATGGACTTGCTGGTGGCCTTGGGCACCACGGCGGGCTGGCTGCTGTCGATGTGGCTCTGGCTGAGCGCCGCGCCGGGCGTCATGGCGCATCTGTACTTTGAAGGCTCGGCCGTGGTGATCACCATGGTGCTGCTGGGCAAATGGTTAGAGGCCCGTGCCAAGCGGCAAACCACCTCGGCGATTCGGGCGCTGCATGGCCTGCGCCCGGCCACCGCCCATTTGATCGGCCTCGACGGCGAGGTCGATGTGCCGGTGGCCGAGGTGCTGGTGGGCGACCGGTTGGTGGTGAAACCGGGCGAGCGCCTGCCGGTGGACGGCCTGCTGCAAGAGGGTCAAACCCAGATTGATGAATCGATGCTGACCGGCGAGCCGCTGCCCATCGTCAAAGACCCCGGCGCGGCGCTCACCGGCGGCTCCATCAATGGCGACGGCCGCATCGTGATGCAGGTCAAGGCGGTGGGCAGCGAGACGGTGCTGGCGCACATCATTCGCCTGGTCGAGGACGCGCAAGCAGCCAAGGCGCCGATTCAGCGCCTGGTGGATCAGGTCAGTGCGGTGTTTGTGCCGGTGGTATTGGTCATTGCCCTGTTTACACTGCTGGGCTGGTGGCTGAGCGGGCACCCATTTGAAGTGGCGGTGATCAATGCGGTAACGGTGCTGGTGATTGCCTGCCCGTGCGCACTCGGGCTGGCGACGCCGGCCGCGATCATGGCCGGCACTGGTGTGGCGGCCAAATACGGCATCTTGATCAAGGACGCGCAGGCGCTGGAGCTAGCGCACAAGGTCGATGTGGTCGCGTTTGACAAGACCGGCACCCTGACCGTGGGGCAGCCGCGTTTGACGGCATTTCAAGCCGTGGCGGGTGGCGATGAGGTCACGCTGCTGGCCGCTGCGGCCAGCCTGCAAAGCGGCAGCGAGCACCCGCTGGCGCGCGCTGTGGTGGCTGCGGCCAGCGAACGCGGCCTGGCCATCCATCCGCCCGTGACCGTGCGGGCCGTGCCGGGGCGCGGCACCGAGGGCGAGGTGCGCGCTGCGGATGACAGCGAGGCAGCGCAAGCGACCTACCTAATCGGCAGCCTGCGCTGGATGGACGAGCT
>DATCIC010000071.1:0-9609 GCA_036508025.1 Rhodoferax sp.
AGTCTCGGGCGCTTTGAGCACTTCGCGCTCGGCGAAGAAGGCGTGGATTAGTCCGGCGCGCTGCGGGCTATCGAGGCACTGCAGGAACAGCTTGCGCTCAACGCGCAGACCTTCGTCAAAATTGCCATCAAGTGCGGCCTCGACTGCTTCAATCATCTTCAGTGGCGAGAACAGCCCACGCGACTTTTTCGCGGTTTCAGCGCGCACGGCTTCGATGGCGGCATGGTTCGCCTGTCGGTCGGAAAGCGCCTGGGCATCGCGCGTGCGGCGCACCGGGGCGTGCGTGGCCAGCAATTCCTGCGCGTACGCCAATCCATCGGCGAGGATGTCATTGCTGCGGCCCAGCCGGTCAACCAAGCCGAACTTATGCGCTTCTTCGGCCCCCATGTGGCGGCCGCTGAGCATCAGGTCCAAGGCGGCTTTTGCACCGATCAAACGTGGTGTGCGTTGTGTGCCGCCAGCACCAGGCATCAGCCCGAGTTGAACTTCGGGTAGTCCGAGCTTGACATCAATCGCCGCCAACCGGTAGTGGGCCGCGAGCGCGATCTCCAGTCCACCGCCCAGCGCCGCGCCATGGATCGCTGCGACCACGGGCTTGCTGCAGGCTTCAATCCGGTTGCAGACATCGGGCAACGACGGCGGCAGTGGCGGCTTGCCGAATTCGCGGATATCGGCGCCTGCAATGAAGTTGCGTCCTGACCCGATGATGAGCACCGCTTGAACGGCGGGGTCTGCATCGGCTGCATCGATCGCAGCCACGATGCCGCGACGCACGGCCACCCCCAGTGCGTTGACCGGCGGGTTATTAATCGTAACAAGAAGAATGTTGCCGCGCAGTTCGTGGGCGACGACTTCGGTGGACGGGTCCTGGCTCATATCAGATGTCTCCAAATCAACATTGGTTCGCATAGCGAAATGCACGTTCGCAGAACATGTTTGAGGCGAACGATACCTTATTTTTCGCCCACGATGTGAAAAATTTCTGTTTTTGTGATGAAACGGGTCTGTCTTTGCTTTGAGTTAGACGCCCTTTAGTCCGCTCTGCGAAATCATCGTCCGCAAAATATTGACAGTTGGGTTCTAAATATGCAAATATGCAGCCCTACTTACCTGAGACCGCGATCTGCTGCGACACAAATTAATGGAACCGATACATGGAAGATCAGATTCAAAGCTTTAACGATGACCCGGCAAATAAAGATCGGCAATTCGTCAACGCTTTGGCGCGAGGACTGGAAATACTGCGTTGTTTTGGCCCAGGAGAAAAGTACCTGACCAACACTGAGTTGGCAAAGCGAACCGGAATGCCGAAACCGACAATATCGCGGCTTACCCATACACTGACAAAGCTTGGCTATCTCGATTTTTCAACCGATCGAGGTCAATACCACCTCGGTTCGGGGGTACTCTCCCTCGGCTATTCCCTGCTTTCGAATCTTGATGTGCGCAAGCTCGCTCGTCCCGCGATGCGGGAGCTTGCCGAGCGTGCCCAGGCGAGTGTCTCGATAGGCATACGTGATCGCCTTAGCATGGTGTATATCGAAACCTGCCGAAGCAGTTCAGCTGTAACGCTTCGGCGTGACGTCGGCTCGCGCATCCCCATCGCCACGACGGCGATGGGCAAGGCCTTGTTGTGCGCGCTGCCGCAGACCGAACGTGATTTCTTGATGGATCAAATCCGCTTGAACAATGAAGAAAAATGGCTGCAAATTAAAGCTGGGGTGGAGCAGGCATTGAAGGACTATCAAGACCACGGCTTCTGCCTATCCGTTGGAGATTGGGAAGCCAATATAAATTCAGTCGGTGTGCCCTTGATCGATCCAGATGGCGAAGAGACGATGGCTTTCAATTGCGGTGGTCCAGCCTTTCTGTTGTCGCGTGATGCGTTGATGAATGATCTGGGACCACGTTTGGTACAGTTGGTGCACAACGTCGAAGTGAGTATGGGGCGCCATTAACAGGGTTCTGTCACATTAGTGTGAAACCCGCTCTTTGGACATAACATCAACGCCTGACAGGCCAAGCCGTCCTTCGGCACCCTAATCATTCACAGTGAAGTCTCATATCCTCTCAAACCTAACTGGGTCATCTGAAATTGCCGACTGACTCCGATTATTCAAAACGCCCGATCGGGGTGTTTGACAGCGGTATCGGGGGCTTGAGCATCCTCAAGGCCCTGCGCGCCGAACTGCCGTACGAGGACTTTGTCTATATTGCCGACAGCGGCTACGCACCCTATGGTGAACGCGATGAGGCTCATGTCATCACCCGCTCCAGCGCCATCACGACGCACCTGCTGGCGCAGTACAACATCCAGACGCTGGTCATCGCCTGCAACACCGCCACGGCGGCGGCTGTTTCCACATTGCGTCAGGCGCATCCGCTGCTACCCATCATTGGCGTTGAACCGGCCCTCAAACCAGCGCTGGCACTCAGCAAGACCCGACGCATCGGCGTCATGGCGACGCGCAGCACGCTCAACAGTGTCAAATTTCGCACCTTGGTGGCATCACTGGCTGACCAGGCGGAGTTCATTTGCGAACCCTGCGACGGTCTGGCAGACGCCATTGAGCGACAAGATACTACTAAAATAGTAGCTCTATGTGCTTATTACACGGGGGCTATAGGCCGATTTGGCATAAATGAAGGGGAAATCGACACGCTGGTGCTGGGCTGCACCCATTACCCGTTTGCCAGCGATACCCTGCGGCAGTTGGTGGGGTCAAGCGTGCAACTGATCGATACCGGTGAGGCGGTGGCGCGCCAGACCAGGCGCATGCTGCCCATCCTGTCCAGCGCTGACACGCCCGGCGCGTGCCGACTGCTCAGCACCGGTGACCCCAGCGCGTTGCGCCATGCCGCCCACCACTGGCTGGGTCTGGACGACCCGGTGAATTCGCTGATGATTTGACGGCGGCAACGGGTTGCCAGTTCAGTCAGCAACCAGACGCGCAAAAGTCTTGCGAAACTTGGCCACTTTGGGCGCGGCCACAGCCAGGCAGTAGCCCTGGTGCGGGTTTTTGGCAAAAAAGTCCTGGTGGTATTGCTCGGCCGGCCAGTAGTTTGTGAGCAGCAGAACCTCCGTCACGATCGGCTGCTGGTAAACACCGCTTTGTCTCATCTCGGCGATCAAGTCGTTCGCCACCTGCGCCTGTTCGGGCGTTGAAAAATAGATGCCGCTGCGGTATTGCGTGCCACTGTCGTTGCCCTGCCCGTTGAGCGTGGTGGGGTCATGGATGACAAAGAAGATTTCCAGAATCTCGCGCAGGCTGATCTGCTCCGGGTCAAACACCAACTTGACGACCTCGGCGTGGCCGCTGTTGCCACTGCATACCTGCTCGTAGCTGGGCTGCGCGGTGTGGCCGTTGCTGTAGCCACTCTCGACGTCTGTGACGCCTTTGACATGGACGTAAACAGATTCGGTGCACCAAAAGCATCCACCGCCCAATGTGATGGTTTGCAAGGGTTCTGGCATGGCGTATCTCCTGTGTTATTTGAAATTGACGTGTCCCTTACATGTTATCTGGCAGCAGAAACCGAGGGCGCCTTGTGGGCATGACCGTCCCGACACCATCCCATCCATTGACAGTCAATGGCGCAAAGATTACATTAATAACCATTCAGTCATTAACTTCATGCCCATAAAAAACTCCGATTCCGATGCCCAGTCCCGTGGACACGCCAAGCACGAGCGGCGCAAGGACGCGCGCCCGGGCGAATTGCTGGCTGCTGCTCTGGAATTGTTCGTAGAAAAAGGCTTTGCTGCGACCCGGGTTGAAGAAGTGGCCAAACTGGCGGGCGTCTCCAAAGGCACGCTGTTTATTTACTTCGCCAGCAAGGAAGAGTTGTTCAAAGCCGTGGTGCGGGAAAATATCTCAGGTCGTTTCCAGGAGTGGAATACCGAGTTCGAAAATTTTCAGGGCAATTCGGCGGACATGCTGCGCTATTGCCTCAACGGCTGGTGGGAACGTATCGGCTCGACCAAGGCATCGGGCATCACCAAGCTGATGATGAGCGAGGCACGCAACTTTCCGGAACTGGCGGCTTTCTATGAGAGCGAGGTTATTCAGCCGGGCCACGCGCTGATTGGCCGCGTGTTGCAGCGCGGCGTCGACCGCGGCGAATTCCGCGCCATCGACGTGAAATATGGTGTCTATATTGTGTTCGCCCCGATGTTGTTTCTGGCCATGTGGAAGCATTCGCTGGGTACTTGCTGCAATGCGGGAGCCCAGCTGGTTCCGCAAGAATACATTGCCCTGCAGGTTGAAACCATTCTCAATGGTCTGAGCATTCGCCAGACCCCTCCTCCTTTGTCACAGAAAAATATTGCATCATGAAACCTTGGTTGAAATGGGCGCTGGCCGCCCTGGTGGTCGTTCTACTGATCACCAGCGTGTGGCGTGCCTTGTCGCAGCGCAAGACGCAACAAGAAGCGGTGGCAACCCAGGCGGCTCAGCGCACGCAAACTGTGGTCGAACTGGGCAGCGCCGATCTGGTGCCAGTCAAACTTCTTGAATTGACGCAGGGACTCGCAATTTCGGGCGCGATCAAGGCCGTCAACAGCGCCGTCGTCAAAGCCCGGGTTCCGGGTGAATTGCAGGGCCTCACCGTACGCGAAGGTGAGCGAGTCAAGGCCGGGCAAATCATCGCCCGCATCGATGCCAGGGAATACCAGGCGCGCGTGCGCCAGGCACAGCAACTTGCCGCAGCGGCCAAGGCCCAGATCGACATTGCCCGGCGCAGCTTTGACAACAACCGCTCGCTGGTAGAACAAGGTTTTATTTCCAAAACGGCGCTTGACACGTCGATGGCCAGCCTTGCTGCGGCCGAGGCCACGTACCGGGCGGCTCAAGCGGGCACCGAGGTTGCTGCCAAATCAATCGAAGACACCGTGCTGCGTGCGCCCATCAGCGGCCTGATTTCACAGCGACTGGCACAGAACGGCGAGCGCGTCGCGGTCGAGGCCCGCATCGTGGAAATTGTCGATCTCGACCGCCTGGAACTCGAAGCCAGTCTGAGCGCTGCCGAATCGCTGGACCTCAGGATTGGCCAAAGTGCCGTGCTCCAAATCGAAGGCGCAGCCAAGCCGATCACGGCCCACGTGGTGCGCATCAACCCGAGCGCCGTTGCCGGCAGTCGCGCCGTGCTGGTCTATTTGGCCGTGGACGCCACGCCCGGTCTGCGCCAGGGCTTGTTTGCACAGGGCACCCTGGGCACCGGCCACCTGCAAACGCTGGCGCTGCCTTTGAGCGCCGTGCGCACCGACAAACCGCAAGCTTATGTGCAGGTGGTGAGCAACAACAAGGTGAGCCACCAGAACGTCGAACTCGGTGCGCGCGGTGAGGTCGACGGCCAAACCATGGTCGCCATCAAAGGACTGAGCGAGGGTGCCACTGTCATCATCGGCTCAGTCGGCACGCTGCGCGAGGGCAGTACCGTCAACATCATCCAGAGCGGCAAATAGACCATGTGGTTCACTCGCATCAGCCTGAAAAACCCGGTCTTTGCCACCATGGTCATGCTGGCCATCGTGGTGCTGGGTCTGTTCTCCTTCCAACGTCTGCAAGTTGATCAATTTCCCAACGTCGACTTTCCGATCGTCGTGGTCACCACCGACTACCCCGGCGCTTCACCTGAAATTGTTGAGAGCGAAGTCACCAAGAAAATTGAAGAAGGCGTTAACTCGATCGCGGGCATCAACGCGCTGACCTCACGCAGTTATGAAGGCCAATCGGTGGTCATCATCGAATTCCAGTTGGACATCATCGGGCGCAAGGCGGCTGACGACGTGCGCGAGAAAGTGGCCCTCTTACGCCCGACCCTGCGCACCGAGGTCAAGGAGCCACGGGTGTTGCGCTTTGACCCGAGTAGCCGCGCCATCTGGTCGGTGGCGGTGCTGCCTGATGCACCAAAACCTGGCGCAAACAGCGCGGCCAAGGTCCTCACCGATGTCGAGTTGACCAACTGGGCCGACCAGACGCTGAGAAAGCGCCTGGAGAATGTGCGTGGTGTCGGCTCGGTGACGGTGGTGGGCGGCACCAAACGTGAAATCAATATTTACCTCCAGCCGCAAGCACTGGAAGCATTTGGCATCTCAAGCGAGCAGGTCGTCGCTGCGGTCAGCAACGAAAACCAGGACCTGCCGATGGGCGCGATTCGCTCGCTGGAGCAAGAGCGCGTGGTGCAAATCGAAGCCCGCATGCAGCGCCCGGAGGACTTTGGCAAGATCATTGTGGCACGCAAAAACGGTGCGCCCGTGCGCGTGGATCAGATCGCGCGGGTGGTTGACGGTGCCCAGGAAACCGACAGTCTGGCGCTGTACAACGGCCAACGCACGCTCCTGCTCAGCGTGCAGAAATCACAGGACGAAAACACCATTGCCGTGATTGACGGACTGACTCAAACCCTGGCCGAGATGCAGACGCAACTGCCTCCCGGCGTGCGGCTGGAGCCGGTGACCGACGGCTCACGGCAAATCCGGGTGTCGGTCTCCAACGTGCGTGAGACCTTGTTTGAAGGCGCAGTGCTGACCATCCTGATCGTGTTTTTGTTCCTCAATTCGTGGCGCTCCACCATCATTACCGGCCTGACCCTGCCAATTGCCTTGATTGGCACGTTCCTGTTCATGAACCTGTTTGGTTTCACCATCAATATGGTGACCTTGATGGCCCTGAGCTTGTGTGTCGGACTGCTGATTGACGACGCCATTGTGGTGCGCGAAAACATCGTGCGCCACGTGCAAATGGGCAAGAAAGCGTTTCCGGCGGCGATGGACGGCACACAAGAAATTGGCATGGCCGTCATGGCAACGACGATGTCAATCGTGGCGGTGTTCCTGCCCATTGGTTTCATGGGCGGCATCATTGGCAAGTTTTTTCATGAGTTTGGCGTCACCATCGTAGCGGCGGTGCTGATCTCGATGTTTGTCAGTTTCACGCTTGACCCGATGCTCTCAAGCATCTGGCACGACCCCAGCATCGAGGCGCACCGCAACCACGGCCTCAACGCGGACGGCACGCCGCGCCAGCCGGTGACGTTCTACGACAAAACCATTGGCCGGGTCACCGGCTGGTTTGACCACGCAACTGAAGTGCTGATCGACAGTTACCAGGGTATTCTGGGCTGGGCACTGGTGCACAAACTCAAAACCCTCTTTCTGGCACTCGCCATCTTTGTTGCCAGTATTTTCATGGTGCCGCTGCTGGGCACCGAGTTTGTGCCAGCGGCCGATTTCTCCGAAACGACGCTCAATTTCTACACACCCATGGGCTCATCACTGGAAGTGACGGAGGCCAAGACGAAACAGGTGGAAGCCATCGTGCGCTCCTACCCCGAGGTGCGTTACACGCTCGCCACCATCAACACCGGAGCCGCCGTGGGCAAGAGTTACGCCAGCATCTATGTGCGCCTGGTGGATCGCAAGGATCGCAGCCGCAATGTCAATGATCTCTCAGACATGCTGCGCCAACGCCTCAAGCAGGTCGCGGGCATCACGGTAACGCACGTTGGCCTGATGGACCCGGTGGGTGGGCAAAAACAGGTGGAGTTTTCCTTGCAGGGTCCGGATCAGACAGAGCTTGAACGCATCAGCCAGTTGGTGCTTGACAAGGTGCGGCCCATTCCCGGCCTGGTGGACCTGGATTCGAGTATCAAGCCTAACAAACCCACGCTTAATGTCACGGTCAGGCGCGACGCGGCGTCGGACCTGGCCTTGAGCATTGGCCAGATCGCCAGCGCCCTGCGCACGCTGGTGGCGGGCCAGACGGTGGGCAACTGGCGTGCCAGCGATGACCAGACCTATGACGTCAACGTGCGCCTGGCACCCGAGGCGCGCAACAGTCCAGACGATCTGCAGCGCTTGCCGTTCACGCTCGGCGCCAACTTGGATGGCAGCGCGCGCATCGTGCGCTTGAACCAGGTCGCCACGGTGCAGGAGTCAACCGGTTCGAACCAGATCAACCGGCGTGACCTGACGCGCGAAGTGGCCATCAACGCCAACGTCTATCAGCGCTCGGCCGGCGAAGTCTCCAACGACATCAAGAGCGCGCTGGAAAGCGTCAACTTCCCACCGGGCTACCGCTACCAGTTTGGCGGCTCAACCAAAAACATGGCCGAATCATTTGGCTATGCGATCTCGGCGCTGGTGCTGGCCATTGTCTTCATTTACATGATTCTGGCGAGTCAGTTCAAAAGCTTCTTCCAGCCGCTGGCCCTGATGACGGCATTGCCGCTGACCCTGATTGGCGTCGTGCTGGCACTGCTGATGTTCCACTCGACGCTATCGATATTCTCGGTGATTGGCGTCGTGATGCTGATGGGGCTGGTGACCAAGAATGCCATTTTGCTGGTGGACTTTGCCATCCGTGCCCGCGAGGATGGCCTGGAGCGCAGTGCGGCGCTGTTGATGGCGGCCAAAGTGCGCTTGCGCCCGATTCTGATGACCACGCTGGCCATGATCTTCGGCATGCTGCCGCTGGCCCTGGCGCTGACCGAAGGCTCCGAACAGCGCGCCCCGATGGGCCAAGCAGTTATTGGCGGCGTGATCACATCGTCCCTGCTCACTTTGGTGGTGGTGCCGGTGGTGTATTGCTACATGGATGATCTGGCGCAATGGTTGCGGCGCCGCTGGGGCACGGATAACGGCTCCGGCGAAGTCGACGCCGGGTAAAATTTTGCAGAATCTGTTAACATCCTTCACATACCCCCAGGAGTACCCGAATGAATTTGGAACAAGCCCGCTTCAACATGATTGAACAGCAAATCCGTCCATGGAATGTTTTGGACGCCAACGTTTTAGAGTTGCTCTCGGTGGTCAAGCGTGAAGATTTTGTTCCCCTGGCGCACAAAGCGCTGGCGTTTATGGACATGGAAATTCCCTTGGGCCAAGGTCAGGTGATGCTGGCACCCCGCATTGAAGCCCGGATGCTGCAGGACGCCGCCGTGCAAAAACATGAAAAAGTGCTTGAAATTGGCGCTGGCTCGGGCTACATGGCAGCCCTGCTGGCGCACCGCGCGCAGCGCGTGATCTCGCTGGAAATCAACCCTGAGCTGGCCCAGATGGCGCGCACCAACCTGCAAAAAGCCGGTATCCACAATGTCGAAGTGCGCCAGTTTGATGGTTCCAAAGGCGTCTCGGCGGACGGCCCGTTTGACGTCATCGTGCTCAGCGGCTCGGTGGCCGAAGTACCGCAAGCCTTGCTCGCGCAACTCAAGGCCGGTGGTCGATTGATCGGCATTGTGGGTGATGAGCCGACCATGCGCATCAACATCATCACCCGCACCAGCGACGCCGAGTTCAAGACCAGCACCCCCTGGGACACGGTGGCGCCTCGCCTGCTCAATTTCCCCGAGCCTTCTCACTTCCACTTTTAAAACTCTGCCCGCATGATTGATCAGGTACGTCCTTCTGAATTGGCCGCTTGGCTAGGCACTGCGCGCGCCCACGGCGCGCCCGTGGTACTGGATGTGCGCGAACCCTCTGAGCTGCGCACCGCCAGCATCCAGGCCGATGGTTTTGAGCTCATCACCATCCCGATGGGCGTGATTCCGCCGCGTCTGTCCGAACTTGACCCGGAGCAACCAATTGCCTGCCTGTGTCATCACGGCGGG
>DATCIC010000072.1:0-5414 GCA_036508025.1 Rhodoferax sp.
CGCTGGAATGTGCTGCGGCAGCCAGGCCATGAGTTGGTCCATTTCGGGGATCGGCTGGGTGATGGAGGCGACGTATTGCTTGCTCCAGCGTCCGATCTGACGCTCGAAATAATTGCCGGGTTTGCCATAGCCCGCCAAGCCCCGGTCGGCGAACTTGACGGTGTGCAGAGCGGCGATGACACGGTTCATTTCGTTGTAGATGGCGCCGCGTTCCTGCTGGCTCATGCCCGGCAAGGTCTGATCCCACAGAATGCGCCCACCCATGAATTCCATGATGTAAAAGGCGCGGCCAATGACCGATTCGTCTTCGCACAGGCAATACATGCGCGGTACTGGCACATCGGTGCCCTGCAAGCCGCTCATCACCGCAAAC
Organism: Rhodoferax sp.; assembly: GCA_036508025.1. Taxonomy (GTDB): domain Bacteria; phylum Pseudomonadota; class Gammaproteobacteria; order Burkholderiales; family Burkholderiaceae_C; genus Rhodoferax. Next base: position 374 of record DATCIC010000072.1, read on the forward strand.
TCGCGTTCGATGGCGTGCGCCGAGGGCAGCAGCATGGCCACCGGGCCGGGCTTGGCCCGCATGACATAGCTTTGCGTCGGCGTGTTGAGTTTGTAGGTGGGGTTGGACTGGCCACCCTTGAAGGACTCGACGGTCAACGGGCCACAGAAGTCCGGCAAGTTTCTATCCAGCCAGGCGGACAGGGCGACCACATCAAACGCCTGTTTGTCGGAGACGGCCTGCGTGCCGATGAAATGCTCAAAATTGCTCATGGGACTGTGCTGTTGGGGGTTTAGTTATCGGCGTCTGCGATCAGCATCAAGGCGTCGCGGTTGCGAATGACCAGACCACCCGGTTCGATCCGAATGATTTCCTCGCGCTCCATCGACTTGAGTTCCTGATTGACGCGCTGGCGGGAGGCTCCCAGCAATTGCGCGAGTTCCTCCTGTGCCAATTGGAGGCCGATGCGCACCTCTGATCCATCGCTGAGCGAGGGCACGCCGTAGCTGCGCACCAGGTGCAGCAACTGCTTGGCCAGCCGTGCCCGCAGTGGCAGGGTGTTGAGGTCTTCCACCAGACCGTACAACTGGCGGATGCGACGGGCGTGCAGGCGCAGCAGTGCTTCGTAGAGCTCGGCATGGTGCGCCAGAATTTTTTTGAAATCGGCTTTGGCGACACAAAAAATGGTCGTCTCGCCATGGGCGTAGGCATCGTGGGTGCGTCGGTCGCCGTCGAAGATCGCCACATCGCCGAACCAGATGCCCGGCTCCACATAGGTTAGCGTAATCTGCTTGCCTGAGATGGACGTGGAGCTGACCCGCACGGCGCCACGCGCACAGGCAATCCATTCTTCCGGCGGCTCGCCGCGGGCAGAGATGAGGTCGCCGTCCTTGTAACGTTTGACGTAAGCGCATCGCAGAATGTCGTGTCGCAGCGAGGGCGACAGGGTTGAAAACCAGCGACCTGAATTAATCGCTGCACGTTCATCGATGGTAAGGATCGGGTCTTCCATAGTCTGTCCTTTGGGTGACTGATAAGTGCTTCATTGTCACGTCGGGGACGAGCGCTGAGCGCCAAATTTGTCGCCTGCGTGTCCGCCCCCGACCGTGTGGACTAATGCAGTCCTCTTTCATCCGGTTCGTCCGTCGAGGTGCTGATGACACTGGTTTGCAGACCTTTGGCCTTGCGCCACACGTAAATGATGTAGCCGCTGAAGCCGTAGACGACAAACAGGCCAAACATCACAATGGGGGGGTCGATATTGATGACGGCAATACCCAGCGCAATCAGCACAATCACGATGAATGGCACGCTCTTTTTCATGTGCACATCTTTGAAACTGTAAAACGGCACGTTGGTTACCATGGTCAGTCCGGCATACAGAGCCAATGCAAATGTGGGCCATGCCACGCTGGCGCCCTTTACGCCCATATCCGTCATGACCCAGATAAACCCGGCCAGCAAGGCGGCGGCCGCTGGCGACGGCAAACCCTGAAAATAGCGCTTGTCCACCACCGCTGTGTTGACGTTGAAGCGCGCCAGCCGCAAGGCACCGCACGCGCAATAGACAAAGGCTGCAATCCAGCCCCAGCGCCCCAGGCCTTTGAGCGCCCAGACATAAGCGATGAGCGCGGGCGCGGCACCAAACGACACCATGTCCGAGAGTGAATCCATCTGCTCGCCAAAGGCGCTTTGCGTGTTGGTCATGCGGGCGACGCGGCCATCCAGGCTGTCGAGCACCATGGCACAAAAAATACCGATGGCCGCCAGGTCAAAACGGCCATTGATGGCCATGACAATGGCGTAAAAGCCACCAAAAAGTGCCGCCAGCGTAAACAGGTTGGGCAAAATATAAATGCCCTTGCGGCGCTTTCTCACCACGATAGCGTCGACCTCGGCGAAGTCTGAATCGTTTTCGTCATGCATAGAATTGGCCTCCAGACCTTCATAGTAACAAAGGCCACTTCAGTGGCCTTTGTCGGGAGCGTCGTACGCCTTAGTTGCGGGTTTGGTCAACCAGTTTGTTCTTTTTGATCCAGGGCATCATGGCGCGAAGCTTTTCGCCCACTTGTTCAATTTGGTGCTCGGACGTCAATCGGCGACGGCTCAACAAGGTGGGTGCGCCGGCCTTGTTTTCCAGGATGAAGCTTTTCGCGTATTCGCCGGTCTGGATGTCTTTCAGGCATTGGCGCATGGCGTCTTTGCTGGCGCTGGTAATGATCTTGGGGCCAGTGACGTACTCGCCGTATTCGGCGTTGTTGGAAATGGAGTAGTTCATGTTGGCGATGCCGCCTTCATAAATCATGTCCACAATCAATTTGAGTTCGTGCAGGCATTCAAAATAGGCCATCTCAGGTGCATAACCGGCTTCGACCAGGGTTTCAAAACCGGCTTTGACCAGTTCCACCGTGCCGCCGCACAAAACAGCCTGTTCGCCGAACAGATCGGTCTCGGTTTCTTCCCGGAAAGTGGTTTCAATAATGCCGGCTTTGCCGCCGCCGTTGGCCATGGCATAGCTCAGGGCCAGGTCGCGTGTACGGCCTGATTTGTCCTGATGAATGGCGATCAGTTGCGGTACGCCGCCACCTTGTACATAGGTGCCACGCACGGTATGGCCCGGTGCCTTGGGCGCCACCATCCAGACGTCCAGATCAGCACGGGGTGTTACCAGACCGTAGTGCACGTTAAAGCCGTGCGCAAACACCAGCGAGGCGCCTTGTTTGATGTTGGGCTCGATGTCCTCGTTATAGACCGCTGCGATGTGCTCGTCAGGCAACAAGATCATGACCACGTCGGCGGCCTTGACGGCGTTAGCCACCTCAGCCACTTTGAGACCGGCCTTTTCGACCTTGGTCCAGGAAGCGCCACCTTTGCGCAAGCCAACCACCACTTTCACGCCGCTGTCGTTCAGATTTTGGGCGTGGGCATGGCCCTGGCTGCCGTAGCCAATGATCGCAACCGTTTTGCCTTTGATAAGGCTCAGATCACAGTCCTTGTCGTAAAAAACTTTCATTTCTCTCTCCGTTGTAAAAAATTAAACTCGCAAAATACGTTCGCCACGACCAATGCCGCTCGACCCGGTGCGAACGGTTTCCAAAATGGCACCCCGTTCAATAGCCAGCAAGAATGCGTCGTTTTTTGTCTGATCGCCGGTTAATTCTATGGTGTAGCTTTTCTCGGTGACGTCAATGATGCGACCGCGGAAAATGTCAGCCATGCGTTTCATTTCTTCGCGCTCCTTGCCAACTGCGCGCACCTTCACCATCATCAACTCACGCTCGGTGTAAGGCCCTTCGGTCAAATCAACGACCTTGACCACCTCAATCAGGCGGTTCAAGTGCTTGGTGATCTGTTCGATCACTTCGTCCGACCCAGCGGTTTGAATCGTCATGCGCGACAAACTGGCATCTTCCGTTGGCGCCACGGTCAGCGACTCGATGTTGTAACCACGCGCCGAAAAAAGACCGACCACGCGCGACAGCGCGCCGGGCTCATTTTCCAATAAGACTGCAATGATGTGTTTCATAGTATGTGATTCCTCTTTTTGTCGCCCTCCCTCTGGGGCGGTAACCCCAGAGCTTGGCAAACAATAGATTCGTCCAAAGTTAAAGTTGACTAAAGATCTTCAGAACCGAGCAGCATTTCCGTGATGCCCTTGCCGGGTTTCACCATGGGGAACACGTTCTCGGTGGGGTCGGTGCGGATATCCATGAAAACGGTCCGGTCCTTGAGCTTGCGTGCCTCACGTAACGCCGGCTCGACGTCTTGCGCGCGCTCAATCAGCATGCCGACGTGGCCATACGCTTCAGCCAGCTTCACAAAGTTGGGCAGCGCGTCCATGTAGCTGTGACTGTAGCGACCCTCGTACTCAACTTCCTGCCATTGGCGCACCATACCGAGGTAGCGGTTGTTGAGTGACAGGATCTTGATCGGGGTGTTGTACTGCAAACAGGTGGAGAGCTCCTGAATGCACATCTGCACCGAACCATCGCCGGTAATGCAATACACCTCGCTGTCGGGCTTGGCCATCTTGATGCCCATGGCGTAGGGAATGCCCACGCCCATGGTGCCCAGGCCACCGGAATTGATCCAGCGCCGTGGTTCATCGAACCGATAGTACTGGGCCGCCCACATCTGGTGTTGACCGACGTCGGAGGTGATGTACGTATCCGCATCCTTGGTCATTTTCCAGAGCGTCTCAATCACGAACTGCGGCTTGATGACATCATTCTTGCCGTGGTCGTATTTGAGGCAATCGCGCTTGCGCCAGTCTTCAATCGTGTCCCACCAAGCACCCAGTGCGTTGGCATCGGGCTTGATTACACCCTCCTTGATCATGGCGATCATCTCGGACAGCACCTCCTTGACATCGCCCACGATCGGGATGTCCACTTTGACACGTTTGGAGATGCTTGAGGGGTCAATGTCGATGTGGATGATCTTGCGTTCATTCTGGGCAAAGTGCTTGGGGTTGCCAATAACACGGTCATCAAAGCGGGCGCCGATAGCCAGCAGCACGTCACAATGTTGCATCGCGTTGTTGGCTTCTACCGTCCCGTGCATGCCCAGCATGCCAAGGAATTTCTTATCACTGGCCGGATACGCACCCAAGCCCATCAGGGTGTTGGTGCAGGGATAACCCAGCATGTCTACCAGGGTTCGCAACTCAGCAGAGGCGTTGCTCAGCAGCACGCCGCCACCGGTGTAGATATAGGGTCGCTTGGCCGCCAGCAACAGTTGCAGCGCTTTTCGAATTTGCCCGCCGTGGCCTTTGCGCACCGGGTTGTAAGAGCGCATCTCAATCGTGTTAGGGTAGCCCGCGTAAGGCACTTTCTTGAAAGAGACATCTTTCGGGATATCGACCAGGACTGGACCAGGGCGTCCACTGCGCGCGATGTGAAAGGCCTTTTTCATGGTTTCGGCCAGATCGCGTGCGTCCTTGACCAGAAAATTGTGTTTGACCACCGGGCGCGTGATGCCCACCGTGTCGCACTCCTGAAAAGCGTCCATGCCGATCGCGCTGGTGGGCACTTGCCCCGACACGATCACCATCGGGATGCTG
>DATCIC010000073.1:0-5000 GCA_036508025.1 Rhodoferax sp.
GGGTGTGCCGGTGTCGGTCGATCCCTACAAGCCAAAAGTCATGCAAGCCGTTCTGGACCTCGGCGTTGACATCATCAACGACATTTGGGCTTTGCGTTGGACTGAGCCCTGTGCCAGTTCCGCGCCCGCTGCCTTGAGCGCCATGCAAGTGGTGGCACAGCACCCCAGTTGTGGCGTCTGTCTGATGCACATGCACCGTGAACCCTTGACGATGCAGGTGGCCCCCATGGAGGGTGACGTGGTGTCGCAGGTGCTATTATTTTTGGAGCATGTAGCCCAGGCGCTGCGTGGGCTAGGAGTAGAAAAGAATCGTATCGTCATTGACCCCGGCATTGGCTTTGGCAAGACCGTGGCACAGAATTTCGCGCTACTGGCACGGCAGGGTGAGCTGCTGGGTGCGGGCTATCCGCTGCTGGTCGGGTGGTCGCGAAAATCATCATTGGCAGCGGTCACAGCCACCTCGCTGGCCGCCGTGGCGGCACTGGATGTTCATGAGCGCCTGGTGCCCAGTGTGGCCGCTGCGTTATTGGCAGTGGAGCGTGGCGCAGCCATTGTCCGTGTGCATGACGTGCGGGAAACTGTACAGGCGCTCAAGGTGTTTGGCGCTATAAGATAGTCGGCGAGAATTTTGTTTAACAAACAGGCAAGGGAAGAACAATGAGCAGAAAGTATTTTGGCACCGATGGTATTCGCGGCACGGTCGGGCAGGCGCCCATTACCCCTGATTTTGTGTTGCGTCTGGCCCATGCGGTGGGTCGGGTGCTCAAAAGAACAGAAGCGCGTCCGACGGTGCTGATTGGCAAGGACACCCGCATCTCGGGCTACATGCTGGAGAGCGCGCTGGAGAGTGGTTTCAATTCTGCCGGTGTCGATGTCGTGTTGCTGGGTCCCTTGCCGACGCCAGGCGTGGCCTACCTCACGCGCGCTCAGCGTGCCTCGCTGGGCGTGGTCATCAGTGCCAGCCACAACCCCTTTGCTGACAACGGCATCAAATTTTTCAGTGCGCAAGGCAGCAAACTGCCCGACGTTTGGGAGCATGACGTGGAGGCGGCACTGGATGAGTCACCGGTATGGGCTGATTCCGCCAGCCTGGGCAAGACGCGGCGACTCGATGATGCCGCAGGCCGTTACATTGAATTCTGCAAAAGTACGTTTGCCAACGACCTCACGCTCAAGGGGATCAAGATTGTGGTGGATGCTGCGCATGGTGCGGCCTACCAGGTGGCACCCAAGGTGTTTCACGAATTGGGGGCAGAAGTCGTCGCCATTGGCTGTTCGCCCGACGGTTTAAACATTAATCACGAGGTGGGAGCCACGCATCCGCAGGCACTGGTTGAAGCCGTCAAGGCGCACCAGGCTGATTTTGGTGTGGCGCTCGATGGCGATGCCGATCGTCTGCAGTTGGTGGACCAGGCGGGGCGCCTGTACAACGGAGATGAGTTGTTATATCTGCTGGCGGACGAGCGTCTGGGGCGCGATGAACCAGTGCCGGGTGTGGTGGGTACCTTGATGACCAACATGGCGGTGGAAGTGGCGCTGCGTGCCCGCGGCGTGCAGTTTGTGCGTGCCAAGGTGGGCGACCGCTATGTGCTGGAAGAGTTGGAGAAGCACAAGTGGCTGCTCGGTGGCGAAGGCTCGGGTCACTTGTTGGCGCTGGACAAACATACCACCGGCGATGGGCTGATTTCCGCGCTGCAGGTGTTGCAAGCTTGCGTACGCAGCGGGAAAAAGTTGGCTGAGTTGCTCGCTGAAGTAACGCTATTTCCGCAGACGTTGATCAATGTTCGCTTGCAACCAGGCCAGGACTGGCAGCTTAGCGCCAACCTTGCCAGCGAATCGCAGGCGGTGGAGACAGAACTGGGGGACGCTGGCCGATTGCTGATTCGTGCCAGTGGCACAGAGCCCTTGGTGCGCGTGATGGTGGAGGCGCGTGATGCCGTCCAGGCCAGGGCGTGTGCCGAGCGGATTGCGAACACCCTCTCGGTATGACCATGGCGCCCAACATTTCCCTGCGCATTTGTCGCGCTGATTACGCCAATCCCGTGCATGCGCAAGCACTGGTGAGCTTGCTGGACGCCTATGCCCAGGATCCGATGGGGGGTGCCGATCCCCTGAGTGAATTCGCCAAAGTCAATCTCATCCCGGCACTCGCAGCGCGCCCGCAGGCCTTCAGTGTGCTGGCGTTTGATGATGTGGACGGTCTCGGCGGTGGTATTCCTGTTGGGTTGGTGAATTGCATTGAAGGCTTCTCGACCTTTGCCTGTCGGCCTTTGGTCAACGTGCACGATGTGGCCGTGTTGCCTGCGTACCGGGGGCAGCGTGTTGCCGAGAAGATGCTCGATCTGGCTGAGAAAATAGCGCGTGAGCGGGGTGCTTGCAAACTCACGCTCGAAGTGCTGCACGGCAACGCGGGCGCTATCAAACTCTATAACCGCGTTGGATTTGCCAACTACCAACTTGACCCGGCCATGGGCCAGGCTCATTTTTTGCAAAAGTGGCTACGTTAGCGTCACACGATTGTCACCAACACGGTCAACAATCAGTCATCTATTTGTCATAAACGAGCCTTGGGGCATCATGTCTTCATTCTTTCGTCAGCCAAAATTGATGTCTGCCACTGCAGCGGTGACGCTTCTTGATCGCGATCACAGCATTTTTGCGTTCAACGAGCGGGTGCTGGACTGGGCCCGGCGCAAAGACGTTCCGCCGCTGGAGCGGCTGCGCTATTTGTGCATTGTGTCTTCCAATCTGGATGAGTTTTTTGAGGTTCGGGCGGAGCCTCATCTGGTGGCACATCAACGTCAGGATGCCAATGGGATCTATACCTCCGACTCATTTGAGCGACTTGCCTTGGCGGCCCACAGCTTGGTCGCGAGCCAGTATGCGCTGTACAACAGTCACGTGATGCCGACATTGGAGGCGCAGGGCATCAAGGTGGTCTCTCATGGTGAGCGCAACGAGTTACAGCGGCGCTGGGTCAAGCATTTTTTTGAGCGTGAAGTGCGCCCCTTGCTGATTCCGGTCGGCTTGGACCCGTCGCATCCGTTTCCGCAAGTGGCCAACAAATCGCTCAATTTCATCGTGCGCCTGGGTGGCCACGACGCGTTTGGCCGAGAGAACGAGATTGCCATCGTGAAGGTGCCGCGTGTTTTGCCGCGCATGATCCGCATGCCGGAAAAAATCTCGGGTAAAACTTACCACTTCGTCTCCCTTTCCAGCGTGATTCGGGGACATCTGGCCGAGTTGTTCCCGGGGCGTGATGTCGGGCAATTCTCGCAGTTCCGGGTGACGCGCCATTCCGATCTCGCCGTGGATGAAGATGACGTCAGGAATTTGCGCACAGCCTTGCGCCAGGGCCTGGAATCTCGTCAATTTGGACAAGCGGTGCGGCTCGAAGTGTCGGCCGGGTGTTCAGAGTACTTGTCCGCGTTTCTGCGCGAGCAGTTCAATTTGCCGGAGCAGTCCTTGTACCGCGTGCCCGGTCCGGTCAATCTGGTTCGGTTGACGCAGTTGATCGATCTGGTGCCTTTGCCGAAATTGTGTTTTCCCACCTATCAGTCGTGTTATCCGACGCAACTGACGCCAGGTGTATCGTTTTTTGAGCAACTCAAGCTGGGCGACGTCTTGATTCACCAGCCGTTTGAGAGCTTTGGCGGCGTCCTGGCATTTTTACGTGAAGCCGTGAATGACCCGCAGGTGTTGGCGATCAAACAGACGATCTATCGCACGGGCGTTGACTCAGAGCTGATGGATTTGCTGCGCGAGGCGGTACGGCGTGGCAAAGAAGTCACTGTGGTGGTGGAACTCAAGGCCCGGTTTGACGAGGAGGCCAACATCAACTGGTCCGATATGCTCGAATCCATTGGTGCACAGGTTCTGTACGGTGTGGTGGGGCTTAAAACCCATGCCAAGATGATGCTGATCACCCGCCGAGAAGGCAAAAAGCTGGTGCGTTACGCGCACCTGTCTACCGGTAACTACAACCCTCGCACGGCGCGCCTGTACACCGATTGGGGCCATCTCACGGCCGACACGGTCCTCACGGCCGATGTTGAACATGTGTTTGTTCATTTGGCCAGCCATAGTCTGCTGCCCAAACTCAAGCGGGTGTTGTTGGCGCCGTTTTATTTGCAGCGTAGGCTGCTCAAAAAAATAAATAAACTGGGTGCAGTGGCCGCGTCGGGCGGGGTCGCTCGCATCGTTGCCAAGATGAATGCCTTGACGGATGAAGCACTCATCTACGCATTGATTCAAGCCGGGCAGAAGGGCGTCAGGATTGACCTGCTCGTACGCGGTGCCTGCATGTTGCCAGCCCAGGTGCCGGGTGTCACCGACAACATCCGGGTCCGCTCCATCATTGGCCGGTTTCTGGAGCATTCGCGGGTCTTCTACTTCCGCCATGATGACGTGGAAGAGCTTTACCTGTCCAGCGCCGACTGGATGAATCGCAACATGCTGCGCCGGGTAGAACTGGCCTGGCCAGTCACGGACCCGGCGCAGCGCCAACGCATTGTCGATGAAGAGTTGGTCGCCTATTTGCATGACGGTGTGGACGCGTGGGACTTGTTGCCAGACGGTACCTATGCGCGCGTCAAGTGCGAGCATCCACGCCTGGCGCATGGTGCACAAACTGCCCTGATGGCGCGCTACGCCGGACAGGACGACAGACGCGCAGGCTGATATGGATCTGATCTTATGGCGTCACGCGGAGGCACAGGAATGGCTGGAGGGCTGTGACGACATGGCCCGCTCACTCACCTCGCGTGGTGAAAAACAGGCCACGCGCATGGCGAACTGGCTAGACCGTCAGTTGCCCGAAGGGACGCGTATTTTGGTGAGCCCGGCACGCCGTTGTGAGCAAACTGCGCAGGCACTGGGACGCAAATACAAGTTGCGAGAAGAATTGGCACCGGGCGCCAGTGCTGTGGAGTTGCTGGAGTTGGTTCAATGGCCGCTTGCAAAAGGCACCGTGCTGGTGGTGGGTCATCAACCTACGTTGG
>DATCIC010000074.1:0-3941 GCA_036508025.1 Rhodoferax sp.
TGCCATGCTGAAAAGCGCGGCCCGTTCGTGCATTCGCATGAACCTGTCACTGAAGACTGCTCCAACTGCCACAACGCTCACGGTACAACCGTCGCGTCCATGCTCAAGGCCCGTCCGCCCTTGTTGTGCCAGCAATGCCACACGCCGCACGCTCAAACCGGCGATGGCCTGATTCCTGACCAACGCACGAGCGCCACTCGCAGCCAGAACTCTGTCACCCTCTGGCAAGGCCGTAGCTGCCTGAACTGCCACACGCAGGTTCACGGTTCCAACAATCCGTCGACCACCAACCCGACCCCACAGCTCTTCATGCGCTGATGTACGGAGAGCAATCATGACCAGCATCGTTACATCATTTCGCTTTCAGCGCACCGCGCTTGCCTTGGCAGTGTGTGCCGCTTTCGCCCCCGTGCAGGCCCAGGCCGAGGACGAGGCAGCCAGCGCCGCACAAACTACGATAAGTGTTGGCCTTGGCGCGGTCGACGGCTCCAGCGCCGACCGGGCGCTGTTTGGACAGTACAACGGTTTGCGCGATCACAGCGCCGTTGGCATGCTGGACATCGACTACAGCCTGCGCAAGCCAGAGACCTCTAGCTGGGTCCAGTTTACCGGTTCAAACCTGCTCGGCGACACGCGTGAACTGGGCTTGGTCTGGAAGAATCCAGGCAGCTGGAAGTTCACCGCCGACTACGGCGAGCTGGTTCACTATGACCCAAATACGGTCAACACTGGCCTGCTTGGCGCCGGTTCGACGACGCCGCAGGTGGTGCCTTTGCTCGGCGGTCCAGGCACTGGGGCCGATCTTGAGTTGAAGACCAAACGAACCAGCCTGGGGCTCGGTTTCACCAAGATCATCTCGCCAAGGCTTCAGTTTGCGGTTGATCTGAAGACCGAAAACAAGGAAGGCGAGCGGCTGTTTGGTCTCGGCCAGATCTGCTCACCGCTGATCCCCGGGTCGTGCAACACCGCCCTTGGTTCTGGGGTGTTGATGCTGCCCGAGCCCATCAACGCCAACCACAGCCAGGTCGAAGCCCGCTTGAGTTATGCCCTGGAGAAGCTGCGCTTCAGCGTGGGCTACTACGGCTCGTTCTACCGCAATAACAACGCCGCACTTCAACCGAATTTGGGTGGCTTCGCCAGCACCACCGCACCACAGCTGAATTCACTGGCTTTGGCGCCCGACAACCAGGCGCACCAACTCGACCTGAGCGGCAGCTACGACTTCACCAGCACCACACACGGCACGTTTAAGCTGGGCTACGCCCAGGCCACACAGAACGCTGACTTTGCCGGCGCTGGTCTGATTGGCCCTACAGGCGTCGCGAATTTGGGTGCTCAGGTAAATACGACGATGGCCAAAATCGGCATTACCTCGCGTCCGATACCCAAGCTCTCGTTGCTGGCCGATTTGCGCTATGACGACAAGGAGGACCAGACGCCGCTTGCCAACTACAACATCGCAGGTGCGGGCTCAACCGCCGTGCCTGTCACCAATCGCGATCTTTCCAATAAGAAACTCAAAGGCAAGCTGCAGGCCAGCTGGCAGTTCACCAGTGACTATCGTGGCACCCTGGGTGCAGACTACGAATCCATTGATCGCGGCGCCTTCACCGCGACCAGCGCAGTGTCGGGCTTCATCCCACTGCGCCAGGAGACGACAGAGACGGGTGTGCGTGCAGAGCTGCGTCGCCGGTTGACCAATGACTTGAGTGGTGCCATTAGCATCTCCAGTAGCAAACGTGACGGATCCCACTGGCTGCAGAGCAGTGGTGGGACGGGCGTCAGTGAGGTCGCCGACCCTGCCGCCAATGTGCCCAGTGCGATTTTTATGCCGACACTGGCCGATCGCCAACGCGACAAGATCAAACTGGTGGCCGACTGGCAGCCGACCGAGAAGCTGAGCCTTCAGTTCATCGCTGAAGACGGTAAAGACAAGTTCAGCACGCCCAGCAGTTACGGTTTGCATGACAGCCGCATGAATCAGTTCGGCGTTGATTGGGGCTACGCCTTGTCTGACAAATGGGGCTTGAACGGCTATGTGTCCCACGGCCTGCAAACCCTGAATCAGTCGCACCCTGCGGGTTACGTGATTGCGTTTGACAACACAAGCACCGATCTCAGCTTGGGCTTCACTGGCCAAATTGACAGCAAGCTCCAGGTGGGTGGTAACCTGACTTACGTCGATGACAACAGTGTCTACAAGCAAACGCTGGTGAGCAGCGGGGGGTTGCCAGACGTGGTTTATCGCCAGACCGCACTGAAATTGTTCGGCAAGTACGCATTGGAGAAAGGCTCTTCAGTGCGTGTTGATCTGGTGCACCAACGCGTCAGCGTGAATGATTGGGCCTGGGGCAATAACGGCGCGCAGTTTGCCTATTCAGACGGCACAACGGTGTCACAAAATCCGAATCAAACCGTCAGTTTTATCGGCGTCACCTATATCTATCTGTTGAAGTAGCCCGCTTAACCGAGCACCAATCCAACAGGATATGGTTTGTTATTGGTGGAACTAATAAACCATATTTGGGTTACTAATGGCTACAACCGCCCTATGTGCGCTTTGACCTAATCAACAATACCGTCGATTAGCTTTACCACCAGATTTACGCACTTCTTGGAGCCGTTCACAGCTTCCACAGCTTCTTGAAAAAAAAGGGGTGGAAGGGATCGTTGTCTAATATGTCGCCATTTTGGCGACATTGATACAATGACCGCCTGAACATAGGAGAAAACGATGGGAATGGTTGTAGCCAAGCAAGACCGCATTGGCGCACGCATGCCGCACGAGGTATACGAGACGCTATGTCGTGCCGCTGAACTGACAGGTGCCACTGTGAATCAGTTTCTGGTGCAGTCAGCACTCAAGGAAGCGCAGGCCGTCATTGAGCGCGAAGAAGTGATACGCCTGTCGCCGCGCGATTGGAATTGGTTACTCGCTTTGACAGAAAACCCGCCCAAGCCCAACGACAAATTGCAAGCGGCACTGAATCGCTACAACCAAGCCAAGGACGATGATGCAGGTGCAAGCTTTAACTGGCAGCCATGACCGCCCGGGGTTTGACTGCGGACGCTCCCAGCTCAACGACTGGCTCAGGCAGGTCGCGCGCCAACATCAGGACAAAGGGTTGTCCAAGACCTTCGTCGCAACACGCGAAGACGATACAACTCATATCTGCGGCTATTACGCCTTGACACTAGCGGAACTTGAAAGTCGTCATTTGCCAGACGCCTGGCGTAAGAAGGTCCCGCGTCGCATCCCTGGCGTACGCCTGGGCCGATTGGCGGTGGATCTAAAGCATCAGGGCAAGGGGCTTGGCCAGTTGTTATTGGTTGATGTTCTGGTCCGGGCCAAGCGTATTTATCAGGAGGCCGGTGGCATCGGTCTATTCGTCGATGCCATTGATGATCGGGCGGCAAGCTTTTATCGGCGTTTTGGCTTCGAGCCCACACCAGACCAGCCATTGTTGTTGTTCCTGCCAGTACAGGGCATTAACTCATTGACATGAGCTCATTTGAAACTTCCCCGATACCGCCGTTGCCGCTCCAGACCCCCACGTGCTTGAAGCATCGATTGCCGACGCACCGCTCGCCTTTCTGGCGACCTACGCCTCGCGCCTGTCGGCGCATGGCCGGATTCATACCGGTTATGGCGGGGGGATGTCCAGCGTGGGGTAGTGCGCTGTTGATTTCAGATAACATCCATTGAAAACCCATTCGCCCTGGGCGGCAAGGCTGGGCAACTAAAAAGACCGTAAAAGCGTGCTATAATTCAAGGCTTCGCTGATCACAGTGAAGGGTAAAAAGGCAAAGCGAGACGCAAGTCAAGTGGAGCTGAAGATCATTAAAAACATACAGCCGATAAGTGTGGGCGTTTGAGGCGAAAAGCCAAGTTCTTCGGAACTATGTCTTAACTGACATACAAACGCTCATGAAGTAAAAAA
>DATCIC010000075.1:0-2788 GCA_036508025.1 Rhodoferax sp.
TGGAACAAGGCACTGGCCAATGGCGCGTTGGCAACATAGCCTTTGAGCGCTCGCAGGGCGGCTGCCCGGTCCAGCAGCCAGCCAAAATACAGCAGCATGTAAGCCGCCCCAAAGACAACCAAGGGACCCATCACCAAATGGTGGCGGTAAAACCAGCGCTCGGTGCGCACGCTGCGGTCCATCAACTGGCTGATGTGACGCATCGACACCCAGTGATTCGCCACGCGGCTGATGCGCTGCAGCAGTTGCGGTTTGAAGATCAGCAAGAGCGACAGGAGCAGGCCCGTCGATGCGCCAATCAACAAGAAGATGGCGAGCGCGCGCCACAATAAATCCGCCACGAGAGGGTTTTGCATTTGCATGTTGACTACGGGTTGTGGAGTTGAGGGCCTGGGCTTGAGTTTACGTCAAGCAAAATTGGCGCTGCACTGATCAGCAGGTGTTTTACAATTTAGGAATTAAATTACCAATTTGTAAAATGATTGCACGTCAAGCCACTGCCACTTTAAAGAGTCTCGCTCGGGGTTACCCGATTCTGGCGATTACCGGCCCGCGTCAGTCTGGCAAGACCACGCTGGCGCAAAGCACTTTTCCAGACAAGCCGTACGTGTCGCTCGAAGACCTGGACACCCGTGCTTTTGCAGATGAAGACCCGCGCGGTTTTTTGGCGCGTTTCCCCGACGGGGCCATATTGGACGAAGCCCAGCGCTGCCCGGCGCTCTTTTCCTATCTGCAAACCCGGGTTGATAAAGACAAGCGCATGGGCGAGTTTGTGTTGACAGGTTCCCAGCAGTTTGGGCTGTTGTCGAACATCACCCAGACGCTCGCCGGGCGGGTCGGCTTGGTTCAGTTGCTGCCGTTTTCACTCCAGGAGTTACAAAGCAGCGGCACGGCACCGGGCAGCCTTGACGATCTGCTGTGGCGCGGTCTGTATCCGCCCATTCATGACCGCGACGTCGCGCCCGCGCAGTGGTTTTCCAACTATGTCATGAGCTATGTGGAGCGCGACGTTCGCCAAGTCATCGAGGTGCAAAACTTGAGTTTGTTTCAGCGCTTTTTGAAAATGTGCGCTGCGCGCTGTGGACAATTGCTCAACCTGTCTGCCCTGGCGAACGACTGCGGCGTGACGCACAAGACAGTGGCTGCCTGGCTGTCGGTTCTGGAGGCAGGCTATGTCGTGTTTTTGCTCCAGCCGCATCATCAAAATTTTGGTAAACGATTGGTCAAAACGCCCAAGCTTTATTTTCATGACACCGGGCTGGCCTCGTACTTGATGGGCATTCAAGACGCGCAACATCTGGCGATTCACTCGGCGCGCGGCGCGCTCTTCGAAAACTGGGTCATCAGCGAACTCCTCAAGCGTCGCTACAACCAGGGGCTGGCGTCCAACCTGTATTTCTGGCGCAACAACACGGGGGAGGAAGTGGACGTTTTGCTTGAGCAGGGTGAAAAGCTCCTGCCCATAGAAATCAAATCCGGCCAAACCTTCAATAAAGACTACCTAAGCGGCTTGAACAAATGGGCACGCTACGCGGGCGATACCGCCTTGCCGGCTCACTTGGTCTACGGCGGCGACGACAGCTTCACGCGCAGCGGCGTAGCGGTTCATTCATGGCGCAATATTCAAGGGCTTTTAGCCTTCTAGCCCCCGTCGATCCTGCTTAAGCAGCTACCAACTTAATAGCATTTATCAGGCAATCAGACCGGCAATGCCAGCTCTTGCGTCACCACCTCACCGCGCAGCGTGAAGGTGCGCGTCTCGGTAATGGCCACATCCACCATCTGCCCGATCAGGCGCGGCTGGCCGACAAAATTCACCACCCGGTTGCACTCGGTGCGGCCCATCAGTTCGGTGGCGTCGCGCTTGGAGGCGCCCTCCACCAGAATGCGTTGCACGGTGCCCAGGCGGCTTTCGCTGATGCGCTTGATGCTGTCGTTGATGACGGTTTGCAAATGCTGCAAGCGGCGCAGTTTCACTTCATGCGGGGTGTCGTCATGCAGGTTGGCCGCCGGGGTGCCGGGGCGCGGGCTGAAGATGAAGCTGAAGCTGTTGTCAAAGCCCACATCGTCGATGAGCTTCATCATCTTGCCAAAATCCTCTTCGGTTTCGCCCGGAAAACCAACGATGAAGTCGCTGCTCATGGCCATGTCGGGCCGTATGGCACGCAGCTTGCGCACCGTGCTTTTGTATTCCATGGCGGTGTAGCCGCGCTTCATGGCCATCAGGATGCGGTCCGAGCCATGCTGCACCGGCAGGTGCAGGTGGCTCACCAGTTTGGGCAGCTTGTCATAGGCGGCAATCAGCGAGGGCGTGAACTCGTTGGGGTGGCTCGTCACGTAGCGGATGCGCTCGATGCCGGGAATGTCGGAGACGTATTCCAGCAGGGTGGCGAAGTCGGCCATCTCGCTTGAGAGCGCGCTGGCGTCGCCAATCATCCGGGCGCGCCAGGCGTTGACGTTTTGGCCCAGCAGGGTGATTTCTTTCACGCCCTGATCGGCCAGGCCAGCGACTTCGACCAGCACGTCTTCAAACGGGCGGCTCACTTCTTCGCCCCGTGTATAGGGCACGACGCAGTAGCTGCAGTATTTGGAGCAGCCTTCCATGATGCTCACGAACGCGCTGGCGCCTTCCACGCGGGCGGGCGGCAGGTGGTCAAACTTTTCGATCTCGGGAAAGCTGATGTCCACTTGCGAGCGGTTGAGCCGCGCGCGCTCGGCCAGCAGTTGCGGCAGGCGGTGCAGGGTTTGCGGGCCAAACACCACATCGACATAGGGCGCGCGCTCGATG
>DATCIC010000076.1:0-3367 GCA_036508025.1 Rhodoferax sp.
GGCGATGGCCCTTGGCAAGGGCATTCAGGCGGCGCAATTGGCACTGGCCTGGGTTCTGGCGCAGGGAGACGACATCGTCCCAATTCCCGGAACACGCCGCTTGAAGTACCTTGAAGAGAATCTGGCTGCGACGAAAATCACCTTGTCTCCCAGTGAAGTTGCAGAGCTCTCTGCACTGGTATCCCCCGAAGCGGTTGCCGGAACGCGGTACGAGGAAGTTGGCATGAAGCGCCTGGGTCTGTAATCAGCGAGAACGAAAAAACGGATCGACATCGCCTCGCTTTTAACCAAAGCAGGCTAGATCATTTGGCCTGCACCTATCCATGCTTGTTCACGACGGTTTACCTCCCCCAGCGCGTTACCGCGCCATGGCTGTCGTCATTCTCGGCATTGCGCTGTCTGTGCTTGACGGCACTATCGCCAACTTGGCATTGCCGGGCATCGCCCGCGATTTGAATTCCGCTGCTGCGCAGGCAGTCTGGGTCGTCAACGCCTACCAAATCGCCACATTGGCACTATTGCTGCCTTGCGCCATGTTAGGCGATCTCGTGGGGTATCGGCGCGTGTATTTGACCGGACTGGCGCTTTTTACCGCTGCGTCGCTCGGATGCGCCTTGGCGGATTCGCTGCCACTGCTTGCTGCGGCGCGCGCAATCCAGGGACTTGGCGCTGCCGGGATCATGTCCGTGAATCCAGCGCTGGTGCGCCTGATCTACCCTAGGCGAATGCTCGGGCGCGGCGTCGCGATCAATTCGTTGGTCGTTGCAACAGCCTCGGTCGCCGGCCCATCGATAGCCGCCGGTATTCTTTCGGTTGCGTCATGGCACTGGCTGTTTGCTCTGAACCTGCCATTTGGTGTGGGCGTGTTGTGGTTGGGGTTTCGCGCACTGCCGCAGAATATTGCGGCGCGACCGTCGAGTGCGCGGCTATCGTGGCTCGACGTGCTCCTCAACGCGCTGATGTTCAGTCTGGTGTTTTTGGGGGTCGACGCACTGGGCACTCGCTTTGACAAGTCTGCGGCGTCCGTAGATGTCGCAGGCATGACCATGCTGGTGGGTGGCGTTTTGGTCGGTGTGGTCTATCTGCGCCGGCAGCTGAAGCAGCCTGTACCCATGTTCCCGATGGACCTGCTGCGCATCCCCGTTTTTGCGCTGTCGATGTGCACCTCGGTAGCGGCATTCGCCGCGCAGACGCTGGCTTACATTGCACTGCCATTCCTGATGTTCGACAGTTACGGTCGCTCGCTGTTGCAAGCCGGCATGCTGATCACGGCCTGGCCGCTCTCCATCGTGGTTGTGGCGCCGATCGTGGGCCGCTTGATCGGTCGCTATCCGGACGGGCTCCTCGGCGGCATTGGTCTGGGCACGATGGCGACGGGTCTGGCGCTGCTTGCTGCCTTGCCGACGCAGCCAGCGAACGCGGACATCGTCTGGCGCATGGCGCTCTGCGGCATCGGCTTCGGCCTGTTCCAGTCGCCCAACAATCACACGATCGTCACGAGTGCCCCCCATAACCGTTCGGGCGGCGCCAGCGGCTTGCTTGGGACGGCACGGCTGACCGGACAGACCCTCGGTGCGGCGTTGCTAGCCATTATTTTCAGTTCCGCAAACGTCCATAATGGGCGTGGACCTATGTTCGCTTTGGCATTGGCATCCTGCTTCGCGGCAGTGGCTGGCGCCTTCAGCACGCTGCGCTTGCGGCATACCCCCGCGTCAGAGTGACCGGGCGGGCAAATAGCGCCGACCGGTAGATGGTGGCGGTCGATGCTGTCTTTAGACCACGAGCTCGTCCCTTCGTTGGCTCACCGGTTTGGGCGCTTTTCGGACTCTAAAATCAAAAACTGACATGAAAATGTTTCTGCGTCAACGCTCAAAACTGCGTCTATATTCACCAGGACGGATTCCCGTCCATTTCTTGAATGCGCGATGGAAAGCACTGCTTTCGGCAAAGCCCAACTCACCAGCAATATCCGAAATACTCAGTTGTGTGTCGCTGAGCAACGAAATGGCGAGGTCTCGGCGCAATTCGTCCATGATGGAACGATAGGACTCACCCTCGTCCTCCAGGCGTCTGCGCAGCGTCGCTGAGGATAAGTGAACCTGATGGGCCAAAGTCTCGAAATCGGGCCAGGCTGCGGGCTGCCATTCCCTGAGGCGTCGGCGGATCCTGGCAGAAAGGCTGGCACTGTTCTTGTACTTGACCAGAAAATTGGCTGGTGCGCTGCGAAGAAATTCCTTCATTGTTCGCTCATTCTGGATATTGGCCATATCCAGATAGCTGGCCGGAAAGCTGATTCTGCAATGATCCTGGCTGAAGTTGAGATTTTTGGAAAAAAGTATCTTCCACTCATCACTAAACGAAGGTGCTGCACAACAAAAATCAGCATTTGATATCGGAATGCGGCGACCAACAAGCCAGCACGCCAAACCGTGCAGAATGATCAGGTAGGTACCGTACGCGAAGGCTCGACTTGACGCAATTGGTGTGTCGCTGCACGGCGTCGCGTTCCCGGACAAGTCCCTCAGCACAATATGCGCCAAATCCCCTTCACGGGACAACTCCCCCACCAAATCGTCCAGAACCAGTCGCAGGAAACGCATGGCGCGGAGGACTGCCCGCTCCAGGGTGTCACTGTGAATGATGGAATGGCAAAGCAGCGTAAAACTGCCCGCTTTCATGCGATGACTGTCCATCCCGAAGAATTCGTCATCGAGTGTTTGCGCGATGAGGTGCCAAAGCGCGCCGTAATGCCGTGATGACACCCTGGCGTGCGGCGAAACCAGTAGCTCAGGGGAAATACCAGCCTGCCTGAGCAGGGTACTTTGATCCATACCTCGACTGCGAATGCACGCCAAGGCCTCGTGGACAAAGCAAATAGAAATGCTTCCTTTTTCTAAGCTCTTTGTATCCATCGCAGCGAGTTTACTGGGCAGTGGCAAATTCTTGCATTCAAGTTGAGCGATTTCGGCATTGAGCAAGTGGATCAGTCGTCTTAAAGTTCCGCCGGACCCAGTATTTGAATGGTGCAGTCCCGTCGGGATCGCGCCATTCGCATGGCTGCCAAATCAGCGCTTTGTTCAACCGCAATCATCGAGAACACCATGTCCCAAGATTCCATCGTGATCATTTCTGCCGCTCGCACACCGATGGGCAGCTTTCAGGGCGATTTTTCTTCGCTGGCTGCCCATGACCTGGGCGGTGCAGCCATCAAGGCCGCCGTGCAGCGCGCCGGTGTGGCCGGCGACCTGGTGAATGAAGTGCTGTTCGGCAACTGCCTGATGGCTGGCCAGGGTCAGGCACCAGCCCGCCAGGCCGCGTTCAAGGGCGGCTTGCCCATCAGCGCGGGCGCGGTGACGCTGTCCAAAAT
>DATCIC010000077.1:0-4552 GCA_036508025.1 Rhodoferax sp.
AGCCTATGTCACCCCAACGTGGGAGGTTCCACCCGGAGCACTGCCACCAACACAAATTAAATTGTTTGGCAATACGCAAATCTACCCAGCCACGACTCCTGTCACCCGCACTTCTTTTAATGACGGACAAAACGTGGGCTCCACCCTGCGTACAGCAAACATCCCGTGCGCCAATGGCAATGGCGAAGTACATTGTCTGACAAGCCCCTCTATTGGCTATCAGACCTATGCATGGATGACTGGCGTACACCTTTGGGCCAGAGACGTTGCTGGCAGAGAATTTGGACACCACTATTCAACCCAGACATTACCCTGATCCTTTACTCAGCTTGTGATCAAAAAGCCCCGCCCCTGCGGGGCTTTTTTTCGCCTCTATCATCCTGTCCATGCCCACCATTCAGCCCCACCAGCCCATCACCCACCTGCTCTACCTGCACGGCTTCCGCTCTTCGCCGCAGTCGCTAAAGGCCCGCACCCTGGCCCAGCACATGGCGACACGGCACCCGGAGGTGCACTGGTGGTGCCCGCAATTACCGCCTTCACCGCGTGAAGCAATGGCCCTGCTGCTGCAAGGCAGCGCCGACTGGCCGCGCGAATCAATGGCGGTGGTGGGCTCCTCGCTGGGTGGTTTTTATGCCGCCTGGGTCGCAGAGCAAACCGGCTGCAAGGCGGTGCTGCTGAATCCGGCGGTGAACCCGGCACGCGATCTGGAAAAATACATTGGTGAGCAAACCTGCTGGCAAGATCCCCAAGAGCGCTTTTTCTTCAAGCCTGAGTTTGTGCAAGAGTTGCGCAACTTGGCGTGCGCGGCCCTGACGCGACCCGAACGTTATCTGGCCATCATTGCCAAGGGCGACGAACTGCTGGACTGGCGCGAGTCTCATGCGCGCTACGCGGCTGCCCAACTCCGCCTGCTTGAAGGCGGCGACCACGGCCTCACTGATTTTGACCTGCAACTGCCTGCAGTCATGGCGTTTTTGGGGCTGAGTTAGTCATCTCCACTGGCTGCGCCTGATTTTTCGAAATCATCGAAAGGACTCTGACATGAACCACCCAGCTGACAGTGCCGAACCCGCAGATGACGTCAAGACTGGTCATCAAAAACCCTGGTGCAGCATTCAAGCGGGGCTGGAACCGGGACCGCCACTAGCCCGCTCATGGTCTGGCAGCGTGTGGCGAAAAGCGCCACACGCCTTATTTGTTGCGGTCCTGACCTCGTTCCTCATCTGGCAAGCGCTTTTTCTCCCGCCCTTGCGGTGGCTGCCGCGTCTGATCCTGGCTTGGCGCGCCACTCTGGCGCGGTGGCGCTTGGGTTGGGGCTACCCTGGGAGCCTGTTCGTTTCTCATTTGCGGCGGCTGTACGCGCGGCGTGGGCGCTCCTGGCACAGCCTGCTCCTGGTAGTGCTGCCGCGCTACGGCGTCACGCGGCTGATACCGGTAATTCTGGCCACGCAACGAGGGCTGCTGTTCCACTTGGGGATATTGATCGCCTGAATACCGTCGCTGGTAGGTGGGCAACGGAGCGGGCGCGGGCGCAGAACTGCGGTTCCACTTGTCCCAGCCGCCTCTCTGCTGCTGCCATTCATTGCCCCAGTGCTCGCCCCAGCGGGGCGGCGCATCCGCGCGCCAGCCGCGAAAGTACACCGGCGGCGCCCGGTAGTAGCGCACCGGAATTCGCAGGACGAACAGGGGCACAGACGCTGGCGCCACCAGGCCCCAGGGCCCGTTGTACCAGGAACTCGCATACCAGTTATCGCCCTGGTAGACCCAATACATGCCATCGTAAAAGAAGAAGTTCGAATTCAACTGTGGCGCGTAGTAGACCGGGTAGCCTGGGACCCGAACCAATTCCGGGTACACCGGCAGGTTGACCCCGATGCTGACACCGGGAAGCCCGATCCCGATGCTCACCTGAGCCATGGCTGAAGTCACCGGCCCCAACAGCATCAAAAGTACGATGAGTAAGTAGCGCATTTTCTGTTCCCCAGTTGGATCACAGAGCAAAGCCTAGACGATTCCGGCAGAAAAGTCCGTGCGTTATCGCACATTGCAACAGCGGGGTCTTGAATGTGTGTTAGCGAACCGACAAGCGGTATCAGAACTGACTAAATGGACTGTAAGCGATGAGGCAATCGCTGCCTTTGTCGCAGCACACGAGGCTAATCGTCCCTACAACCCACAGTCAGACATCTGACCGCTACCGCTACCACCATGCAAAACTTCAAGAACATCGAATCAGAACTGAAATCCAAGCAACTTCGGGTCAGCGCCACTGCGCTTGAGTCTGATTTGGCAGCAAACGTCGTGATCCAGGATTGGGATACCGTCTCGATCGCCTTTGTCGCGATGGCACGGGCTCTCCATGCGCCAGAGTTTTTGCATTGCAATGTGGCCCGCTGATTGCCGCAGCACAAAAGCTGTATGCGAGTGAAGGTTTTGTGTAGCGCTTAGCGGGCTTGCACATGCTGACGAATCCAATTGGCAAAGGCAATCTCATCAATATCACCTGCAGCAACTGACAACATGGTCAAAACGCAATCGGCGTCTGTTGCGCTCAGGTCGTAACCATTGAGTGCCAAAAACAACTCCAGGGCCACAAAGCCGGTGCGCTTGTTGCCGTCGACAAAAGGATGATTGCGTGAAATACCGTAACCGTAGCTGGCAGCCAGGTCGGCCGCATCGGGCGAGCCATAGTGGGCGAGTTGTTGCGACCGGGCTAGCGCAGATTCAAGCAGATTGTCGTCTCGCACGCCAGCGCCACCCCCGTGTTCAGTCAACTGTTCGTCGTGAACGGCGTGAATCAAGGCACTTTCAATCCACACCCAGTCTTGCCGCTGCGCACTCATTTGGCCAACTCATGCAAGACAGCGCGACGTTTTTTCATAATGCTTCGCGCCTGCATCATTTGCTCATCAAAAGTTGGGTCATAGGGCGAAATAGTGAACCCATTGGCTGTGTCGGTCATAAAAACAGCATCGCCCTTTTCAAGATGCAAGCGCGCCAAAACTTCTTTGGGCAAAATCACGCCCACCGAATTGCCAATTTGCGATAGTTTGAGTGTGGTCATGGTCAAGCCTTGAAGTTATAACAGTTGTTATATTATCAGCTTTCACCATCGACGACCAGGGTGAGCCGCCTTCTGGCGCAGGACTTCTTCAGCCGTGGGGCTGCGGCACAGGTTGTCGGTGCAGACAAGGAGGATTGAATACGGGTTCATAGGGCAAGGCGGCTATTGGGTGATGGTGGTAGCGATTGTCCGGCAGAATCATCATCCCGCCCTGGCCGCGCCGGCTGGACGAGCTGCGGGCCCGTTCCCAATTTGCTGTAACAATCGCGCCCATGTTTTTACTCTTTGAAGAAGCCGGAAAATTTATGGCCGGTCGGGTGCTGTCTGAGGCGGAGTCTTCGGCGCAGGTGGAATTGGACAGCGGCAAGCGGATCAAGGTCAAAGCCGCCAATTTCTTGATCAAATTCGAGAAACCGACGCCGGCGCAGTTTGTGCTGGAGGCGCAGGCGCTGAGCCAGATGATCGAGCTGGAAATGGCCTGGGAGTTCGCGCCCGAAGAAGAATTCGGTTTTGCCGACCTGGCGCGCGACTATTTCAGCGCGCACGCCACCTTAAGCGAACAGGCTGGCATGCTGGTGCGCCTGTTCGAGGCGCCGCATTACTTTCGCCGCGCGGGCAAGGGGCGTTTTCGCAAGGCGCCGGCCGACATCATCGCCCTGGCCCTGGCCGCGATCGAGAAAAAGAAACTGATCGTGCAGCAAACCGAGCAGTGGGTCGCCGAGCTGAGCCAGGGCAATTGCCCGCAGCCGATCCGCGACCAGCTTTACAAAATCCTGTTCAAGCCCGACAAAAACGCGCCCGAGTACAAGGCGGTGGTGGAAGCCTCGCGCGCCACCCATCTGGGGCCGCTGGAGCTCTTGATCAAAGCAGGCGCCATCGATTCGCCCTACCAGTTCCACTGGAAGCGCTTCCTGCTGGAGAATTTCCCCAAGGGCACGGGTTTTGCCAAGGTGGACGCCCCGCTCATCAAGGACGACTTGCCCCTGTCACCCGCGCGCGCGTTCTCGATTGACGACTCGGCCACCACCGAGATTGACGATGCGCTCTCGGTGCAGGGCCTGGGCACTGGCACCGTGCGGCTGGGTATCCACATTGCGGCGCCGGGCCTGGCGTTCCAGCCCGGCAGCCCGATTGACCAACTCGGCCGCAACCGCCTGTCCACCGTCTACATGCCGGGCTACAAGATCACCATGCTGCCCGACGAGGTGGTGCAAAACTACACGCTGATGGAAGGGCGCGACTGCCCGGCGGTGTCGCTGTATGTGACGCTGGACGAAGCGACGCTGGAAATCAAGAGCACCGAAACCCAGCTGGAGCGGGTGCACATCGGTGCCAATCTGCGCCACGACCAGTTGGACGCCATCGTCACCACAGAATGGCTGGAAAACCCGGACTTTTTACATCAAATCGACCCCCAGCCCTTACAGCATAAGCGTGAGCAGCTCTCATTTTTATACCGCCTGGCAAATGACCTGAAAGCCAAAC
>DATCIC010000078.1:0-2675 GCA_036508025.1 Rhodoferax sp.
TGCGACTCTAGTCTCAGATATGGAATCGAAATACGGTGCCGGACTTGCTTCCAGTGACAACGCAGAAAATGAAACGACACAGCGATCGGTTGTCTGGGTGGCGGGAGAGTTTGATGTGCTGGTACATCTATCGCAATCCCCCAGTCAATGCACGATGCTCGTCATTTACGTAGCACACGTTGTTAAAGACGCTTCGGAACTGTAAAAGGGGTGCCACCCGTATCGCACACATCAGCACCGAGTGAGCAGAAACGGGTGGAGAAAGATCAACCTGTTTAAGGCTCTAAAAAAACAGAGTTTCTGTTGCTCCAAAGCGGGCATTGGCGAATGACTCTAAATGGTCGAGTCCGGGTGTCCCTTTGATTGAGTTCGCGACCACACTGCTGTCGTTGGGCTAATGGAAGCAATGACTGGTATGTGGCGGTCAATTTGAACTTCTGTAGGACCGGTTACGCTGCAGAGCGGCTGTACAAATCACCTATCCAAAGTCTAATCCCCGGTTCAACTAACCCCCGGCGCTACGCGCCGACCCCTCTACACGAGGGGTAACAACCCTGCTTAGGCGGCGTAAATAAATAAACATATCGTCTTTTGGAGATATGTGCTATGCTTTGCGAAGCATGATTTCACACTCCGACTTAAAACAGAAATTCACTTCCGTGTGGCCGCTTCTTGATGAGAGAACGCGCCGCCTCTTTGCCGCCAATGAAGCCGTAAGCTTAGGCTATGGAGGAATTACTGCAGTCCATCTGGCCTGTGGTTTGTCCCGTCAATCTATCGCCAATGGAGTTCGCGAAATTGAAGAAGGTGGAGCCACGGTGCCAGGGCGCATACGAGCCAGCGGGGCAGGACGCAAGCCCATCACGGCATCTGATCCGTTGCTTGTGCAGGCGTTGGAAGAACTGATTGATGGGCAGACTCGAGGTGATCCACAATCTCCATTGCGATGGATATGTAAAAGCACGCGAACAATTGCCAAGAGTCTCAGCAAGAAGAAACACCCGGTCAGCCATACGAAGGTTGCTCAGATTCTTCACGACCTGAACTACAGCTTGCAGAGCAATAGGAAGACCGAGGAAGGAGCAGATCACCCGGACCGCGATGCACAGTTTCGCCACATCAATACAGCGGTGAGCAAATCCATGGAGCAAGGGCTTCCCGTGATCTCTGTGGACACCAAGAAGAAGGAACTTATCGGCAATTACGCCAATGGTGGCCAGCAATGGCTCGCTGCCAAGGAACCGATCAAGGTTCAAGGTCACGATTTCCCAAACCCGGACATTCCACGCGCCTATCCATACGGGATATATGACTTCGCACGCAATGCAGGCTTTGTCAATGTAGGCACAGACCATGACACCGGAGAATTTGCGGTGGCATCCATTCGAGGGTGGTGGCGCCACGAAGGAAAGAAGATTTATCCGAATGCTAAAAATCTATTGATTACGGCCGACGGCGGTGGCAGTAACGGGTCACGGTTGCGGCTTTGGAAGTTGGAACTGCAAAAGCTTGCCGACGAGACCGGTCTATCCATTTCGGTCTGTCATTTCCCGCCTGGCACCAGCAAATGGAACAAAGTCGAGCACCGCCTGTTCTCCTTCATCACCTCAAACTGGCGTGGAGAGCCGTTGATTGATTACGAAACAGTGGTCAATCTAATTGCCAGGACTACAACGGCAAAAGGGCTCAAAGTTAAGTGCAGACTAGATCGCCGGAAATATCGTACTGGGCGCAAAATCAGCGATGAGGAAATGCAGCGCGTCAACGTCGTTCGCGATACTTTTCACGGCGAGTGGAACTACGTAATAAAGCCCAATACCCCCAGCCTTACTTGAAATATTTATTTATTTACGCTGCCTAAGGCGGGCATGTAGCACAGTAGCGCACAAGATGGTTCAGAAGCCCGAGTTAGCTTGGATGCTAGATCGCATCGAAGCGGCACTTTTCAAGATAGACCACTTCAAATCTGGTTCAATTCAGGAGCGCATACAACCGTTGCTGCATCAGATTGATTGCTCGTAGGACAAGCCATGTTGATCGGCTATGCCCGTGTATCGACGCAGGATCAGAACCTGGAGTTGCAACTCGAAGCCTTGACCAAGGCCGGGTGCAAGAAAGTCTTTGAGGACAAGGTTAGCGGTACGCGGGCCGACCGTCCCGGCTTGGCCAAGGCGCAGGAAATGCTGCGCGAGGGCGACACCCTCGTCGTCTGGAAGCTGGATCGCCTGGGGCGTAGCGTCACGCAACTGGTCGATCTGGTCGGCGAGCTGCATAAGCAGGGCGTCCAGTTCAACAGCCTGACCGACGCCATCGACCCCGGTACACCGTCAGGCCGGTTCTTCTTCCACGTCATGGCCAGCCTCGCCGAAATGGAGCGCGAGTTGATCGTTGAGCGCACTCGCGCCGGGCTGGATGTCGCCCGTCAGCTTGGCCGCAAAGGTGGTCGCAAGCCCAAGATGACCGACAGCAAAATCGAGTCAGCCAAGAAGCTGCTGGCCAACGGAGTTCCACCAAGGGACGTGACCAAGAACCTTGGCGTGTCCATTCCTACGCTTTACCGCTGGGTGCCGGCATCCTCACAAGTTTAAAGATTTCGCGGGGTTGGGCTTACAGCCCCTTGTGCACGTCGTTTCCCATCAGGGTGTCTGCACCCATCAGCCGGGGGCCGGGGGCCG
>DATCIC010000079.1:0-4383 GCA_036508025.1 Rhodoferax sp.
GGCCCCGCTGGCACGGGCCACAACGTCAATCGCTTGTACACGGATGTGACCATTTGCCATCCGGGCAGCACCACCCAATGCCAGACCATTGACCATGTGCTGGTGGATACCGGCTCGATGGGGCTGCGGCTTTTGTCTAGCGCGATGGCACCGGCCTTGAATCTGAACCGGCTGACCGGTGGCGGCTTGCCTCTGCTCAATTGTGCGCAGTTTGTCGACAACCGCTTCGCCTGGGGCCCGGTGGCGACGGCCGATGTCGTGCTGGGAGGCAAGACAGCAGCCAGTGTGCCAATTCAAATCATCGCGGACCCGGCGTTTGATAATCCGGCTACGGCCTGCTCGGCCGGTGGCACTGCGATCACCACAGCGGCGACACTCGGCGGGAACGGCATTATTGGGCTTGGATTGTTCAAGGAAGACTGTGGGGCAAGTTGCACCAACATTAGCAACAACGGTTTTTATTACACCTGCACGACCGCCAGTTGCACAGCCACCACCGGTGCGAAGGCAAGTATTGTCCAACAAGTGAAGAACCCGGTGCCTCTGTTTGCGGCAGACAACAACGGCGTGTTGATCGACTTGCCTGCGGCCAGTCCGGCCGACGCCTCCAGCCTGAGCGGATTGCTGATCTTTGGCATCGGCACTCAATCGAACAATCAAATGACGTCCGGCGGGGTTCTGACGACAAGCTCCGCAGGCTACATCACTACTTTGCTTGCGGGTCAAACGCTGAACACCAGTCTTATCGACACCGGATCCAATGCCCTTTATTTTGATGCCGGCACGATACCCACCTGCACAGGGGGTGGGGGCGCGCGTTTTTACTGTCCAAGCTCACGCATCATTTTGTCGACAACGCTGGTAGGCGCCAATGCGCTGAGTACTCCGGTTTCGTTTTCAATTGACAACGCGTTGGGGCTGTTTGCCGGTGCCCCCAAAGCGGTCCTGCCAACCTTGTCCGGTCCCATTGGTGACGCGCAGACTGTTGATTGGGGTTTGCCCTTCTTTTACGGGCGCCGGGTGTTTAGTGGCATCGAGGGGCAGGCATCACCGCTTGGAACGGGCCCTTTTTATGCATTTTGAGGCCGGCTGGCCGCAAGCTCCAATTCCTCGGTTGAGCCCCGTGACTGCTTTGCTGCAGAGCCATCGTCGCGGCCCAATCTTGGATGACGGCTTGGGGCACCGTGCCGAACGCCACGAACGGTTTCTGACTGGTAGGAAATTGGGCAACCGTAAAGCGACCAGCCGCGAGAAAAGCACAGGCCGTTACTCCTGGAGTTTTTGAGCGCGGCCAGGAAAAGACGCTTTGAGCCCGAATCAAAGTAACCAATACCAGTAACTGCACTTGTCCACGTTGTACGAACTTGTGAATGTGAACGGCGAATTCAGGTTGGGTAGCTGACTGACCCGTTGAAGCTCTGCTTGGTCATGTAGCTGGCGGACAGCGTGGCGATGTTGATGCTTTGGCCTGAAAAATTGAAGTCTATTCCGTCGGAAGAGGAGAAACTGCCGTTAAGCGAGGTTCCTGTACCTTGAATAAAGTCGGCGATACACCTCTTGCGGAACATGCTTGTAGGCTAGGACGGTCTTGTTGTCCCAATGCAGGTCTAGCTGTCGCGATGCGGTGTTGTTAGTCGGCCTTCTTGATGTGGCAAGTCTATCCAGTTGGCTGTGGCTGGCATCGGCGCCGTCATGAATACGGCAAGCCGTGGTCTGCCGCTCGTTGGATGGGTTAGGGCAGATTGGATGGAGACTACTTCAGCTTTTGGTCTTCCCGCTTTGCGTCTGCCATTGCCTCCGGTTCCAGTTCCTCGGCAGACCGATTGAGGTGAACGAATACTCCCCAGGCGGCAAGCAGTATTCCTACAGCAACCAAGATACTCGCCGCATATGGAAGTTGAGCTGGATCTTCGTGCATGGCCCTGAACGTCGCAACGAGCCCTTCGATGGCTAGCGCGACCACGATGACCACAAAGAATCTTGACAAGAATCGCCGAACACGAGTCGGCGCGCTGATGTCAGCGTCACGAATGACTTCCTCCTCAAAAATAGTCTCGGCAATCTGCAGCGCGACAACGGCAGCGGCTAACAGTCCCACGGCTTCGATAATCGCTTGCGCTGCAGCCCGGTCCAAGCCACCGACGAAAGCCACCCAGCCCATGCGTGTAGCAATTGTGATGAGCATGAGTGCAGCGCAGGCAAAGAGAAACGCCATCAACCCATGAACGATGCGGAATAGGCGTATGAAAGGTTTCATTCGTACATCCTGTCACAAAAAATAGCGACAACCCGATAATTTTGTCGTCAGCATTGTTCGACATTCCCCCGCCCTTCTTTTTTTATTTTTATGAACGAATGGTACTCGTACTCGAAAGGTCAAGGCGAAGGAAGCCCCGAATGAACTGCTTCGGCAGACGCGACTACTGGCATCTACGCTTGCGGCTTGACCACAGGTCCGACAACGCCCTCCAGGTTGGAGACAAGCGCTTTACGGTATTCCGAGACATAGAACTCCAGCGCCTGCGCCCGATCTTGTTCGGCGCCATTGTGGGATACGAAATTGAAGGCGTTATACCGTCCGGCGGCGAACAAGATGGCTGCGCTGACCTCACCATCTTGTCCTCCCTCGGCCAATCGGTTGGCAAGATGGATGAACTCGTCAACGAGCTTGAGAAATTCCGGAGGGTAGGCCATGGTGATCTTTCCTGTAGGTGATGGACTGACTCAAGCCGGCGTTTTGCGCAAGCAGGATCGAGCCTCTTGTTTCAAGGTTAACGCATTGCGTCGGGGGGTGTGCTTGCTCGCACGGGAGTGACAGCCGACGCTTCGCAGTGATCGCAGGAATGTCAAGAAAATGTTCACTTTACCTGCCCTCTTTGACCCGCTGGACTACGCCTGTGCTTACCCCTTCTTCAACGCCAGCGCCGCCTCGTACAAGGCATTGCGCGAGGCGCCGGTGATCTCAGCCGTCAGTTTGACCGCTGTCTTCAAAGGCAGTTCGGCCAACAGCAGTTGGAGGATGCGCTGCTCGGCACCAGACTCGGCGGCCACCAGCGCCGGGTGCAGCACCAGCACAAACTCGCCGCGGCTGCGGTTGGTGTCGCGTTGCAGCCAGCCGGGGAAATCCTGCGCCGCAAGGGTGGCGATTTCCTCAAACTGTTTGGTCAACTCTCGCCCGATGGTGAGAGGTCGCTCGCCCAAGGTGGCCAGCGCCGTGGCCAGCGCTTCAATCCGGTGCGGCGCCTCCAGCAGCACCACGGCGCGCGCTTCCCCAGCGAGCGCTTCGATGGCGCTGGCACGTTCGCTGGTTTTGGACGACAAGAAACCAACAAAGACAAACGCGCCATGCTGCGCGTCGTCCCCGGCAATGCCTGCCACGCTCAGGGCGGCGGTGACGCTGCTGGCCCCAGGCAGCGGCACGATGGGCAGCCCAGCCTGGCGGACGCTGGCGACCAAGCGCGCGCCAGGGTCGCTGACGGCGGGGGTGCCGGCATCGCTCGCGTAGGCCACGCGTTCACCCCGCTGCAGCCGCTCAATCACCACTTGCGCCGCCTGCGCTTCGTTGTGCTGGTGCACGGCCAGCAATTGCGCATTTGATTTGTCAATACCGTAAGCGCGCAGCAAGGCCTGGGTATGGCGCGTATCCTCGCAGGCGATGGTGTCAGCCAACTGCAGCACATGCAATGCGCGCAAGGTGATGTCGGCCAGGTTGCCGATCGGTGTGGCCACCACGTAGAGCGCGCCGGACGGATAATTCTGGCCGCCTGCCGCCTCAGACGCGGCGCCCAAGGCAGAGGCATACAAAGAGGCGTAAACAGAAGTCAATGGCATTTCCTCAAATCAATTCCAAAGTCGGGACCAGCAAACAAGCAGGCGATGCCGCCGAAGAGTCCGCGCTGCGCCATCTGCAACAGGCGGGTTTGCGCTTGCTGGAGCGCAATTATCGGACGCCCGGGCGCGGGGGCGGAGAAATTGACCTGATCATGCGCGCACCGGATGGCACCACGGTGTTTGTCGAGGTGCGCCAACGCAGCAACGCCAGCTACGGCGGGGCGGCGGCCAGCATCAGCACCACCAAGCAGCGTCGCATTATTTTTGCAGCGCGTCATTATTTGATGCGCTTGCGTGAGCCACCGCCCTGCCGCTTTGATGTGGTGACCCTGGAGTGCGGCGTCATTCAATGGTTGCAAGCGGCGTTTGAGGCCTATTAAGCGCGGCATAAGAAGGGGCCGGGTATCATCGCGCCTATGCTTGAGCAACGTATTCAACAACACTTTATTGACAGTGCCGACCTGAAGTACCAGGCCGCGCAGGTCTTGAGCAAGCCGATTGCCGCTGCCGTGCAGGCCATGCTGAGCTGCGTGACCAGCGGCGGCAAAGTGC
>DATCIC010000080.1:0-2692 GCA_036508025.1 Rhodoferax sp.
TGAGCAGAAGATGGCTGCGCTGGCCGCCAAAGATGAACCTGTCACCCGCCGCGTGCTGCCGCGCGACGAGGCAGTGGCCTACTTCAAAGGCTTGGGTGAGAACTACAAGGCGGAAATCATCGGCAGCATTCCGGCCGGCGAAGACGTGTCGCTGTACCGCGAAGGCAAGTTTGAGGATTTGTGCCGTGGCCCGCATGTGCCCAGCACCGGCAAACTGAAGTTCTTCAAGTTGATGAAGTTGGCCGGTGCCTACTGGCGCGGGGACCACCGCAATGAAATGCTGCAGCGCATCTACGGCACGGCCTGGGCCACCAAAGATGAATTGCAGCAGCATTTGACGATGATCGAAGAAGCCGAGAAACGCGATCACCGCAAACTCGGGCGCGAGCTTGATCTGTTTCACATTGATGACCATGCGCCGGGTCTGGTCTTTTGGCACCCCAAGGGCTGGACCTTGTGGCAGGGCGTGGAGCAATACATGCGCCAGGTGTACCGCGACAACGGCTACCAGGAGGTCAAGGCGCCGCAGATTCTGGATAAATCCTTGTGGGAAAAGACGGGTCATTGGGACAAATACCGTGAGAACATGTTCACGACCGAGTCGGAGAAGCGCGAATACGCTCTGAAACCGATGAATTGCCCGGGTCACATCCTGATCTTCAAGCAAGGCATCAAGAGCTATCGCGATCTACCGCTGCGCTACGGCGAGTTCGGCCAGTGCCACCGCAATGAACCTTCGGGCGGGCTGCACGGCATCATGCGGGTGCGCGGCTTTACCCAGGACGATGGTCACATTTTTTGCACCGAAGAGCAGATTTTGCAGGAGTGTGTCGACTATACGGCGTTGCTGCAAAAAGTCTATGCCGACTTTGGCTTTAAAAACATCATCTACAAGATCGCCACGCGCCCCGAAAAGCGCATTGGTTCCGATGAAATCTGGGACAAGGCCGAGGCGGCGTTGGTGCAGAGTTTGCAGGCCTCGGGTTGTGACTATGAAATCACCCCGGGCGAGGGTGCGTTTTATGGCCCCAAAATCGAGTACACGCTCAAAGATGCCATCGGTCGCCAGTGGCAATGCGGCACCATTCAGGTCGATTTCTCGATGCCTGAGCGGCTGGATGCCGAGTATGTGGGCGAGGATGGTGCCCGCCACCGGCCGGTCATGTTGCACCGTGCCATCGTCGGCAGTCTGGAGCGTTTCATCGGAATTTTGATCGAGGAAAGTGCCGGCGCTTTGCCAACCTGGCTGGCGCCGGTGCAGGTTGCCGTGCTCAATATCACCGATGCGCAGGCGGATTATTGTCGTGAAATTGTTGAAAAATTGAAAAATGCACTGCCAGATCAAAGGCTTAGGGTGGTCGCTGACCTACGTAATGAAAAAATTACGTTTAAAATACGCGAGCATTCAATGCAAAAGCTGCCCTACATCTTGGTCGTTGGTGACAAAGAGAAGGCAGCAGGTACCGTTGCAGTGCGCGCCCGGGGTGGTTTAGACCTCGGTGTGATGTCCCTCGATGCATTCGTGCAAAAAATATCCAGTGACATCACTCACAAGTCTGTTGGCTGAGCTTAATTCAAGCGAAATAACAGTTTGCCCGCGTGTACTGGACGGTTTAAGCTACGATTAGCGTAGCAAATATTGTGAAGGATTAAGCCATCGCTACTGAATTTCGTGACCGCCGTCACCGCGAAGAACGCAAACATCGCCTGAACCGGGAAATCATGGCCCCGGAAGTCCGACTCTCAGGGCTAGAAAACGAGCCGCTTGGTGTGGTCAGCCTGATGGAGGCACTGCGCATGGCGGGTGACCTGGATGTTGATCTGGTTGAAATTTCTGCCACGGCGGTTCCGCCGGTTTGTCGTTTGATGGACTACGGCAAGTTCAAGTACCAGGAACAAAAGAAGGCGGCGGAAGCGAAGGCCAAGCAGACGGTCATTGAAATCAAAGAGATCAAGTTCCGTCCGGGCACTGATGATGGCGACTACAACATCAAGATGCGCAACATCAAGCGCTTTTTGGCTGAAGGTGACAAGTGCAAGATCACGCTGCGGTTCCGGGGTCGCGAGATTACGCACCAAGATCTTGGCATGGCCTTGTTGAACCGGATTCGCAGCGAGTTGGGTGATTTGATTTTGATTGAGCAGTTTCCCAAGCTCGAAGGGCGCCAGATGATCATGATGATCGCGCCGGGCAAGAAGAAAATTGCCACGAAGCCGGTGGCAGACACGACGGCTTGAAGAATTTTGCGCACTGTTCACTGAACTGGTGCGCAGCAAACGGGGTGGGTTAATACCCGCCGCGACAGTGACGCTTTGAAAAGCGTTGCTGAACAGTGGTGAAGTAACTCTCACCACTTAAAAGTGGCTCGGGGCCAACAAGACTGCAAATCGTTTGCAGACGCCTCACGAGCACAATGAAAAGGAGCATGAACATGCCCAAAATGAAGACCAAGAGCGCGGCGAAGAAACGCTTCCGCGTCCGTCCAGGTGGTACCGTCAAACGCGGCCAAGCCTTCAAACGTCACATCTTGACCAAGAAGACCACCAAAAATAAACGCCAATTGCGCGGATCCACAGCTGTTCATGAGACCGATATGGGTCGCATGTCACAGATGTTGCCCGGCCGTGGCATTTAATTAACGACGAACAAGGAGTACTCACATGCCTCGCGTCAAACGTGGTGTAACGGCTC
>DATCIC010000081.1:0-4162 GCA_036508025.1 Rhodoferax sp.
ATCGAAAACGTCAATCATCAAAAGACAGCGACAACCACACCAAGGAGCCAATGACATAGACCACTAAACAACGACATTCATCCCCCTAAACCGGCCAAGATGATTGTCGCTGGACCGGCCATGCTGGTTGACGCCGTCCACTTCAGTAAACCAGATCGTGATGTCGCCGCGCTGACGCAATGCGTCGTTGTATTCGGGCCAATTGGTCACCTTGTATTTGGGCTTGGTGAACTTGTTGCGGCGACTCTCGTTATGTTTGTAGGGCACTGGCTGCTTTTGAAGGTGGACTCGACCCGAATCATGCCAGTTGGCAGGAGTGGCGGCCAATTTTCGATTTATTCAACAACGCCCATATTCAAAGGCAGAAATGGTAAGCGCACCGCGCCTTCATGGAGCCAAAGCAATGGCAAACGGTCTTAAAAATACGACCGTGTCAGTTCAACGGAATTCCAGCCCAGAGTGCCAGAAGCAACGTGCAGTTTGTAGCGTTGTAGCGGATGTAGCGGCATTTCCTGGGGTGAGCCTATCTTTGGGGGCGCTCATTTTGCAGCCTCAGCTATGCCCGACCACCAATACGCCTCCCAGTAGGTAGTGCTAACGAGCGATCACGACCGGACTCAACTCTCGGGCGGTTTTACTCGTTGACACCCTCACGCCACACGTGAGCAGGCTTGCAACAGCGTCGGCATTTTCGCGCGAGACACCTTTTGAACACGGGTCAGCAGTTCATGATTGACAGACTGAATGCCGTAGTTCTTGGACACGTCCTGCTGTATTCGACACCACAGGTGGCTCGCCATCTCCGCATCAACCATGGCCCTGTGCGCACGACCAGACTTAGGAAGACCAAGCAGTTGCACCAGCGTTGAGAGCTTATGGTTTGGTGATTGGGGGTACAGCCGAC
The DNA here is from genome assembly GCA_036508025.1 of Rhodoferax sp. Lineage (GTDB taxonomy): Bacteria > Pseudomonadota > Gammaproteobacteria > Burkholderiales > Burkholderiaceae_C > Rhodoferax. The sequence goes on from DATCIC010000081.1 coordinate 905, forward strand.
GAGACAGCAACATGGTGCAGGCAAACACGCTCGTTGACGGAATCGACAGGTAAGTAAGCTCTGCCTCCCAGAATTTCTTGTCAAACGAGGCGTTGTGGGCCACAACCGGTGTTTTGCCGACAAACATGGAGGCTTCGCGCATAACCTTGGCAACTGGTGGTGCCGACGCAATCATGGCGTTGGTGATGCCGGTAAGCTGGGTTACATCGGCTGGAATTCTGCGACCGGCATTCATGAGGCTCTGAAAACGATCAAGTACCTGCCCGTCACGCACCAGGGTGATAGCGATTTCCGTCGCCCTGTCACCCCAGTTTGGAGAAAGACCTGTCGTTTCAAAGTCCAAAACTGCGACTGTTTCCATCTCTTGTCCTGGCTGGTTTTTGTTTAAACACTGGTCCCGTTAACGGTAAATGCCCGTCGATTCAATGCAGCCTTCTCCTCAGCGGAGGTTCAATGTCGGGCCACACGCACTTTAGGCAAATGGATTCTTGACCGTCTCGGTCACTTTCAGATCGACTGTCTCCGGCAGCTGCTTCTCCGCATCAAGCGCATTAACTATGCGCCCGATGAGCGATTGCAACTCTTTTGCCAGCGTCAGGCCAGCCTTGTCCTTGGTGAACACCACGTCGCCGGTGATCGACACGCGGTCAATCCGGTTCTCAATCTCCAGGTCACCAATGCGCAGCACATCCGCCTCGTTGGCGTAAGGCTCGAATTCTTGTGTCATGACTTGTTTCCTTAATGTCGGCTGGCTCGGGTGATGGCGTCCATGATGCTACGGGAGAAGTCACTCAGCGTAAATTCCTCCTCTGCCTGGCTCTTGCGTTTCTTGCCGCCGCGCTGGGAGGCCGGCTTTGGCAGCTCCATGCCACTGTCACGGATATTCTGGGACAACCCCGGCAACAGGCTGACGCCAATCATTTTCTCCAGGTCGGAGACGGTGACCGAAGAATAGGTGCGGGTGTCGTCATTGGTGATGACATAGGCCCCGGCCCGGTGCTGCGCGGGACTGTAGAGCACCTTCCACAGGTGGGTTGGCACCAGGACGTTGCCGATGCGCTGGATATTGCTCCCGATGAAGGCAGGGCCCGACACCACATAGACCTCGCCCTCGCTCAGAGCCATTTGCCGGGCTGCCCCCTCGATACCGGCCCAAATTCCGGCATTGTTGGTATGCACCTGGGGAACCATGTTGGCCAAGCTGAAACTCTCGGCCTGCGCCGAACGGTTCGGCATATCGCCATTGGGCGACATGTGACCACGGTCAAAGCCCGAGCGCGCGTAGTCGCTGAGTTCAGCCCGATCTTGCGGTGGCAGCGAGCTTTCAGGGTGGAATGAGTCATGGCGCGACAGCGTCTTGGCCATCTCCACATTCGCCCGCGTCAGGTGCTCGGCCGAATAAAGGGGGGTTCGGCTGATGCCAGAGTGCAGCACGGCGTAGGACTCGAAACAGACCTCCTGCGTGCGAGATTGCAGCTTGAGGTTGGTGATCGTGGGCGCAACGCCTGCCGCGAATTGCGCATGGCATTGGGTGGTAGCCCAGGCCGGCATTGCCAGGCAGGCCGCCAGGGACAAGGTAAGTCGAAGGAATGGTGACATGTGCGGGAGTATGTCGCAAGGCATAAAGACTGTAGGATTAGGTTAGCTGCCTGAACGGTACGGTGTCGTCGGCGACAGCGATGATCAGTGAAGCTGAGATCGTGCATGCCTAATTTCTGATTGACGTCTCACCAAAGCGCCGAGTCCCGAGTATCCATCAACCGCCTGCGCCGACGATTGCGCAACCATATTCCCACCATCCAAACGACCATAGTGAGGCCGAGCCCTGCGCCCACCATGACTCCTGTCGGAATCCAACCGCCAATCGTACGGGACGTCCACAGCTTCACCGCCCCCAGCGCGGCAGCCAATACGATAATTGCGGTTGCGACTTTCATCCCTGATCGTGCTTTCTACATTTCATTGATGATCATCATAATCGGACCTTCGGCCTTTACTCCAAAGCTTCAGTTCCAGCCGTGAGTAAGTTTTTTTGTGCCAAAGACATGCGCTACGCCGAATCAAGCAAAGTGGGCTTGGCCATCACAACCACCACATGACTTGCCACCGGTAAACCGCAGTGCAGAAGCGATGGTCAGGCCGAAAAATTGGGCGTCGCGCCAGGAGATTCAATGAAAGTCCCGACTCGGTGCAGCGAGACGTCCCAGCAAGTGCGTCAAATCAACGAAGTGCTTTGCAATCAGATTTCGCACTTCGCCTTCTCGCTGCCAAGTCCCGTAAACGCCTAGCAGTCTCGCATTCAGCAGTTCTTTGCGCTGCTGCTCCCGCACCCCCTTCCAGACGATGACTTGCACGGCACCATCTTCGTCCTCAAGCGACACAAAAATGACTCCCTTGGCCGTTTCAGGCTGCTGGCGAAGCGTCACGATACCGCAGGCCCGCACAAGCCTGCCATTGGGCAAGTCACGTAGTTCACCCGATGACTTGAAGCGCATCGCGGCCAATTGTTCTCTGAGCAGTTCCAGCGGATGCCGCCTCAAGCTGAGGCCCAACGCGGCGTAGTCGAAAACAATCTCTTCTCCTTCGGGTGCCTCGGGCAACTCCAGAATGCCCTCCTCCACGGGGGCATCGCGCAACAGCTCCGGTGGCGCATGCAGTGCTGCGGCGTCCCAGACCTGCTGCCTGCGATGGCCGGACAAGCTTGCCAGAGCATCGGCACCCGCCAAAAGCTTCATTTCGTGTTGCTCCAGGTTTGCACGCCTTGAAAGGTCCTCGGCGCCTTCAAACGGACGCTCAGCCCTGGTCTCCACAATACGTTGCGCGGATGCACTTTTAAGCCCGGAAATCAAGCGCAGGCCCAGGCGCACCGCTGGCTCGTGTGGCAAGTCTTCCAAGGTGGCATCCACGTCACTGAACATCACGTCGACTGCCCGGACCTCCACGCCATGCCGCTTTGCGTCCTGCACCAGCTGATTCGGGGAGTAGAAGCCCAGTGGCTGGGAGTTCAGCATCGCTGCCAGGAACGCCGCTGGCTCAGCGTGTTTGAGCCAGCAACTCGCATAGACCAGCAGGGCAAACGAAGCCGCATGGGATTCGGGAAAGCCGTATTCTGAAAACCCCTTAATCTGCTCAAAAATCTGGAGCGCAAACTCCTTTTCGTAGCCGCGTTCTGTCATGCCATTCACGATGCGGTCATAGTATTTTTCGAGGCCACCCTTGCGCTTCCAGGCAGCCATCGCTCGGCGCAAGCCATCGGAG
>DATCIC010000082.1:0-3023 GCA_036508025.1 Rhodoferax sp.
TGCGCGGGCGGTGGTGACTAGCAGTCTTAATCAGCCTTGGGCAGTTTACGCCGGCAACCCTTGCCGACCAGTTGGCGTGCGGCAGAAAAATAATCAACCAGGAGTTTTATGAGCAATGTAGTGGATCAATATGGCTGGCAATCTTCGTCAGGCCCCGAGTCTTGCGGTTACATCACGCCGGAGGTGCTGCGGATTCTGAGGCGCTTGAAGGTTAGCCGGGTGTGTGATCTGGGTTCAGGCAATGGCGCGCTTGCTGGCGCATTGCGTGATGCGGGCTTTCAAGCGGCCGGTGTTGAATACGACAAACAGGGCGTGGAAATTGCCCGTCAAAATTATCCGGGCATCAACTTCTACAACCTGGGGGTTCAGGACGATCCCGCGCCGGTACTGGCCGCCGAGGGTGTAGCCTTTGATGCGGTGGTGTCAACTGAAGTGGTGGAGCATTTGTTCTCGCCGCACTTGTTGCCGATTTTTGCACGGCAGATCGTGAGGGGGGGTATCTTGTGATTTCCACGCCCTACCACGGTTACCTGAAAAACTTGGCGCTGTCAGTCTTCAACAAATGGGACAAGCATCACACGCCTCTTTGGCACGGCGGGCATGTCAAGTTCTGGAGCCGCAAGACGCTGACCCAATTACTCGAAGCAAACGGCTTCAAGGTGACAGAGTTCCACGGCGCCGGGCGTTTGCCGTGGCTGTGGAAAAGCATGATTCTTGTTGCAAAAGCGGTTTGAAGAGCGAACTTTAATGCCAAATATCTCCATCCTCATCCTCACCAAAAACGAGCAGCAAGACCTGCCGGGTTGCCTGCAAAGCGTGGCGTGGTCGGACGATATTCATGTTTATGACTCGGGGAGCACGGACGACACGGTTGCCATTTCGCAGAGGTTTGGGGCCAAGGTGACCGAGCGCAGCTACGGCGAGAGCAAGCTGGCGTTTGGCGGCGATGAGGCGGCCCACCGGAATTGGGGCCTGCAAAACATCCCATTCAAGCACCCGTGGGTATTCGTCATTGATGCCGATGAGCGTATGACGCCAGACCTTGTCCGCGCGGTTGAGGCTGCCATTGTTTTGCCGGGCGATCAAGTTGCCTTTCGGGTCCAGCGCCGTGATTTCTTTCTTGGCACCTGGCTCAAGCATGTGCAGACCTCGCCGTTTTACATGCGATTAATACGACCAGAAAAGATTCGGCATGAGCGCTTGATCAACACGGCATCCATTGCCGATGGCCCGGTGGGGCAAGTGGCGGGGTATCTGGATCACTTTCCGTTCAGCAAGGGCATGGGCCAGTGGATTGATCGGCACAACGGTTATAGCCGGTTTGAGGCGCAGCAGATCATCAGCAACCGCCAGGCGGGCGAAGGCTTTAGCTGGGTCAAAGCCTTCACCGCCAAAGACTTTCACCAGCGCCGCTACCACCAGAAAGAGCTGTTTTACCGCCTGCCGTTTCGGCCGCTGGTTAAGTTCTTGCTGCTGTATGTCGCCAAGCGTGGCTTTCTGGACGGACGCGCAGGGTTTACCTACGCCATGCTGCAGTCGATTTATGAGTATTTCATCGTGCTGAAGGTGCGCGAACTGGAAGCTGCAGGCAACCGGTAACGTGGCTGAATGTCATACTAAATTAATAGCTGTTCACGTATACTGCAAGCGGGCTAGAGGCTAATTTGACTATGAAAATTACCAATTCCGCCACATCGTCGCTCACTGCCGATTTCACTGAAATCACCCGGCTCATCACCGCCGCGCGGGCACGGGCCGTGCATGCGGTCAACACCGCACTTATCGACTTGTATTGGCAAGTCGGCCAGACCATTAGCCAAAAGATAGCGCAGGCGCAGTGGGGCGATGGCGTGGTGGCATTGCTGGCCGCGCACCTAGCCCAAACACAGCCGGGGCTGCGGGGGTTCACCCGTCCTAATCTGTTTCGGATGCGGCAGTTTTACGAGGCTTATCGGGGTGATGAAAAAATCTCACCACTGGCGAGACAATTGTCCTGGACGCATAACCTGATCATCCTCAACCAGAGCAAGCGGCCCGAAGAGCGGGAGTTTTACCTGCGCTTTGCCATTCGTGAAAAATGGAGCAAGCGCGAGCTGGAGCGGCAATTCAAAACCGCACTCTTTGAACACACGGTGCTCAGCCCGGCAAAAGTGTCACCACTGGTGTCACAAATGCACCCCGACGCTTTGAGCATTTTCAAAGACAGCTATTTGGTGGAGTTTTTAGGCCTGCCCGCAGGCCACGCAGAGGCAGACTTGCATCTGGGGCTGTTGCAGCATTTGAAAGACTTTTTGATCGAGCTGGGGCGCGACTTTTGCTTTGTGGGCAGCCAATACCCGTTGCAAGTGGGCGGGCGCGACTTTGCGCTGGACTTGCTGTTCTTTCACCGGGGGCTCAATTGCCTGGTGGCGATCGAGCTGAAGATTGGCCGCTTTGAACCCGAGTATTTGGGTAAGCTGGGCTTTTACCTGGAGGCGCTGGACCGCGACGTTAAAAAGCCGCATGAGCAAGCCACCATCGGCGTGCTGCTGTGCGCCAGCAAGGATGATGAGGTGGTGGAATACGCCCTGAGCCGCAGCCTGTCCCCCGCACTGATTGCAGAGTACCAAACGCAACTGCCTGACAAAGCACTGCTGCAAGCCAAGCTGCATGAGCTGTATCTGCAAAACGCGCCAGAAGATGCCACGGCAGCCGGTGAAGATGAATAAATTGATAGCTTTTCACGCTTGCTGCATATGGGCTAGAGGCCAATTTTACTAAAAAAATATTGCTCTACGGCATCAACTTTTCGCCTGAACTGACCGGCATTGGCAAATACACCGGCGAGCTGGCGGCGTGGCTGGCGGCGCGCGGGCATGACGTGCGCGTGGTCACCGCGCCGCCTTATTACCCCGATTGGAAAGTTGGCGCCGGGTTTAAGAATGGGTGGGCCGTTGAAGACATTCGCGGCGAGGGCGCCACTCCAACAAATACCGCGACCCCTGCCCCTGTAGGAGCGGCGCCCTCGCCGCGAATGAACCCTG
>DATCIC010000083.1:0-4992 GCA_036508025.1 Rhodoferax sp.
ATACCGTAGCGTTGCGCACATTCAGCCAGCATGGGCGGAATGGTCGGATGTAGCATGATGCCATCGCACTCCTGCTCCTTCATGCGCGAAAGCCCCCTGTCGCCAGGCATGCGCACTTCATTGAAGCCGGGCCGCGGCGGATTGCTTCTGCATGCCTCCCCGAGCCAATCGGTCTGGCGCAGAAAGTCCGTGGTGCCGCCGAACGCCGCCGGATCGTACAGCGTCATGAACACCGTGGCGCCCCAGCCGTCAGGAGGATCGGCGCGACCGTGACCGGCGAGCCCGCCGGTAAGCGCCTCGACCAACAACGCCATGCCAAAACCCTTGTGTCCTGAGCTCATGCCTCCCAGGGGCATGATGGTGCCGGGCGGATTCGTTGAGAGCACGCCCGGGTCGCAGCTCGGATGACCCTCGGCATCGAGCATGCAGGCTTGGTCGAACTGCCTGCCCGCTTTCTGTAAGCGCGCACTCATCCCATTGGTCGTGATCGAGGAAGAAATGTCAATCAGAAATGGCGTGGTCGAAGTCGGAATGCCGGCAGCGATCGGGTTAGGCGTGAAGACGGCCCGCGTTCCGCCGTGGGGAGCCACGCTTTGGACGGCCGGGTCGGAACTCGCCAGCAGCAGCATGAAGCCAGCCTCGGTCGCGCGCAGCAGGTAAGTTGCGAGACAAGCGATATGGTGACTGCGCCGGATGACGAGCGTCGCGCTGCCGTACTCGCGGGCCCGCGGCGCCAGCGCATCAATTCCGCTCAACACCAGCCAGGGCCCAGGCAAACGCCGCCCGTCCCACAGCAAGGAGGCACCACGATCGGAAAGCACCTCCGGGGCACCCGAGCGGGTCATTGTGCCGTTTTCTATTTCTTTTACATAAGGCGCAAGCAATGCCAGCCCGTGCGTGTCGTGGCCCATCAGGTCGCCCTCGACCAGCGTATGGGCGACCGCCTCGGCCAGCACGGCATCCATGCCCGCCGTCTGCAGCAGCTCAACTGCGAAGCGCGTCAACGCTTCAGCGGAATAACGATCAGCGGCGCCCATCAGCAGGCTGTCCTGTCGCCGGTCACACCGGCATCACTGCCTGAAAAGTGGCATTGATTACGTTCGGCCATAACATTCTCCTCGTGGAAGCGGCGCGCTTACCACGCCCTGATGGGGTTGATCAATTTGCAGCAGCTCTCGTCGCTTGGGATGCGGCGTTGGCCAGCATCAAGGCATGTACTGCCCGCCATTAATCTCAATGATCTGCCCGGTGACATAGCTGGACAGTTTTTCCGAGGCGAGGTAAATGAAAGCGCCGACGCATTCGTCGGCCGTGCCGAGCCGCGCCATCGGAATCGTCAGACGCATCGCTTCAAGTTGCTCGGGCGTGGAAAATTTGTCATGGAACGGCGTCGTGATCACGCCAGGGGCGACGGCATTGACACGAATCTGCCGGCCTGCGAGTTCCTTGGCGAGGCTCTTGGTCGCGGTGCTGACAAAACCCTTGGAACCGGCATACAGGCTGGCGCCCGGCCCACCGCCGTTGCGTGCGGCGATACTGGTCAGATTGATGATGCTGCTGCCCCTCGCCATATGCGGTACGGCGTATTTGGTGCACATCAACATCGAGCGCACATTCAGACTTACGATGTCGTCGAAAATTTCGTCGCTAAGATCGGTGATGGGCACGCGCTTGACCAAGGCCCCAGCGTTGTTGATCAACACATCAATGCGGTTGAAACGCTTGGCCGTTTCCGTGACTACCCGTTCGCACTCGCTACTGCGGCGCAGATCGCCTTGCACCACCAGCGCTTCGCCACCGGCCTTTTCGACCGCTTCGGCCACTGCCATCGCAGCGGCCTTGGAACTGTTGTAGTGCACCACCACTTTGCAGCCGAGTGCGCCGAAGGCTTTTGCACAGGCGGCACCGATACCGGTGGAAGCACCCGTCACGAGAACGACTTTTCCGTTCAGATCATTCATTGACATACACCTCCGTTATCTGCTTTTTACGTAGCAGGCGCATGACAATGGGCATGCTCCAAACGAGAATGGTTCGTCTCATAATTTAAGTGGATTAGGGTTAGCCTCAATTGGCCGGGTGGTAAGGCCAATTGATAATTGCACGATCTGCAATATTGAACATCCGTAGAAACCCTAGCAAGGCTAGTGTGCGTCCACTTTTTTAACCAAGGGAGAAGCCATGAGACTCAAAGGAAAAACAGCACTGGTCACAGCCGCAGGCCAGGGCATTGGCCGCGCCAGCGTGTTGGCGATGGCCGCCGAAGGCGCGCAGGTGCTGGCCACCGATGTCAACGCCCAGCTGCTGGAGAGTTATGCCGGCGTGGCCAATGTCACCACGGCCCGGCTGGACGTGATGGACAAGGCTGCCATCCAGGACCTGGTGGCGCGCATCGCACCGCTCAATGTGCTTTTCAACTGCGCCGGGGTTGTTCACAACGGCAGCATCCTTCAGGCCACGGATGACGAATGGAGTTTCGCATTTAACCTGAACGTGCGCGCGCAATACTGGATGATCCAGGCAGCGCTACCCAAGATGCTTGCGGCCGGCGGTGGCAGCATCATCAACATGGCCAGCGTGTGTAGCAGCCTCAAGGGGCTGCCCAACCGCTTCACCTACGGCACCAGCAAGGCGGCCGTGGTGGGTCTGACCAAGTCGGTCGCCGCCGATTTTGTGGCACAGGGCATCCGCTGCAATGCCATTGCGCCAGGCACCGTGGATACACCCTCACTGAGTGAGCGCATCAACAGCTACGCAGATCCAGTTGAGGCGCGCAAAAATTTCATCGCGCGCCAACCCATGGGTCGCTTGGCCCAGGCCCACGAAATTGCACCCATCGTGGTGTACCTGGCCAGCGACGAATCGGTGTTTGCTACCGGCCAGCTGTTCTCGGTGGACGGCGGCATGACCATTTGAACCAGCTCGGTTTGGCCGGATACCTCAACTGATAATCCAACAATCAACTCAAAGGAAGAAACCATGAAACTCGTTCGTTATGGCAAACCGGGCAAAGAAAAACCCGGCCTCATTGATGCTGAAGGCAAGCTGCGCGACTTGAGCGGCGTGATCAAGGACATCGGCCCCGAGCAGCTCGGGGACGCCGCGCTGGCCAGGCTGCGCAAGCTCAAGACGGCGAATCTGCCGCTGGTCAAGGGCTCGCCACGCATGGGCAGTCCGGTTGCCGGCGTGGGCAAGTTCATTGCCATCGGCCTGAATTTCGCCGACCATGCCGCCGAGTCGGAGCTGCCGATTCCGAAAGAGCCGATTGTGTTCATGAAAGCCACCACCTGCATCCAGGGGCCCAATGACCCGGTCATGCTGCCCAAGGGCTCCAAAAAAACCGATTGGGAAGTGGAACTGGGAGTGGTGATTGGCACGAAAGCGCAGTACGTGTCACAAAAAGACGCCTTGAGCTTTGTTGCGGGCTACTGCACCATCAATGATCTCAGCGAGCGCGAGTACCAGATCGAGCGCGGTGGCACCTGGGACAAGGGCAAAGGCTGCGACACCTTCGGCCCGCTCGGCCCCTGGCTGGTGACGCGCGATGACGTGCCCAATCCGCAAAAACTCGGCATGTGGCTGGACCTCAACGGCAAACGGATGCAAACCGGCTCGACCCGAACCATGATTTTCAGTGTCGCCAAGCTGGTCAGCTACGTGAGCCAGTTCATGACATTGATGCCCGGGGACGTGATCACCACGGGCACGCCGCCCGGTGTGGGCCTGGGCATGAAGCCGCCGCTGTATCTGAAGAAGGGTGACGTGATCGCCTTGGGCATTGAGGGCTTGGGTGAGCAGCACCAGCTGGTCGTGCCGTTCACGCGCTAAGGACTTCGGGCTCGCTGGCACGACGCACAGGGCGACCGCCTGAGTGCCATGCCAGCAAGCCCCAGCGGCCTGAGCGTCAGCGTGGGTCGCGCCGGGCCAGATCCTGCATCAGCGCCCTGATGCCATAGGTCCACGGCGCCACCTTGTCCGACGTATTGACACGGTTCACCAGGGTGCCCAGAGTTCCCGTGGAGACCGTCACCACATCGCCCAATTCATGCGTAAAGCCCTGGCCGGGACCATGCCGGTCCTGCGTAGGAGCGAACATGGTGCCCAGGAACAACATGAAACCGTCCGGGTACTGGTGATGGGGGCCAAAAGCATGCTGGACCAGTTCCAGCGGATCACGGCTGATCTGACTCATGGAGCTGCTGCCCTGCATGAGAAAGCCGTTGGCCGCCGTGACCTGCATCGCCAAATCGCAACGGCGCACCGCGTCCATGCTGAAGTGTTCATCAAACAAGCGGATGAATGGCCCGATCGCGCACGATGCATTGTTGTCCTTGGCCTTGCCCAGCAACAGCGCACTGCGCCCTTCAAAGTCGCGCAGGTTCACATCGTTGCCGAGCGTGGCGCCGCAGACTTGCCCACGGCTGTTGACCGCCAGCACGATTTCCGGCTCAGGGTTGTTCCAATGACTGTGCGGATGAATGCCGACTTCCGCACCAATACCCACGGCGCTCATTGGCTGCGCTTTGGTGAAAATTTCGGCATCGGGGCCGATGCCCACTTCCAGGTACTGCGACCAGGCACCTTGCGCCAGCAGTGCTTCCTTGAGCTTGGCCGCCGCGTCGGAGCCCGGCTTGATGCTACTCAGGTTGTCACCAATCACCGCCACGACCGCCTGTCGCACGCTTTCGGCCCTGCTGGCGTCTCCTCGCGCCTGCTCCTCGATGACGCGCTCCAGCATGGATGAAATAAAAGTCACCCCACTGGCCTTGAGAGCCTGCAGATCGCACGGCGCAAGAAACCAGGGCAAGGCCGGGTTTCGTTCGTCCTGTGAGGAGTTTCGGAGCACCGCCTGGGTGTCGCCAATGCGGGTAACGCCATGTTGATGCACCGCACTAACGGGGTCGTCCATCTCCAGCAGCTCCGACATCGTGGCCGCCGCCGGACTCAGATCATAGACACCGTCGGGTTTGATGCACGCCAGCACTGGCCCGA
>DATCIC010000084.1:0-3640 GCA_036508025.1 Rhodoferax sp.
ACCGACGCTTTGTGGCCCAGTTTCACCCCCGACGAATTAGACCGCGCCCTCACCTGGTACGGTACACGCGAGCGCCGCTTCGGCGGCAGCACCCAAACTTAATCCGCTACACTGCGGCCGCCTCGGGCGGTTGAGTCAACTAGCCAAGAACTTTCAGAGAACCCAGTCAATGACGTTACAAGAACTAGCTTTCAGCACGCACAAGAAGGCCTTTAAATCACCCAAAACCGCGATCTGCGTCTTGATCGTTGCCAGTTTGTTCTCTAGCCTCAGCTCGGCGCAGGTTCTGGTGCCTCCTGGTGGGACTTCGGGTAGCGCAACTGGCTTCTCATCGGGCCCGTCGGTCGGTGCGCCCGCCGCTACCGGCACTGGCGCTGCCGCGGGCTACCCGTCCTCGACCCCATCAACGACACTCTCCCCTGCCGCCATGGCCGCTGCCCGCTCTGCGGGTCTCACTGGCGCCACTGACGCCGCTGGCAACCCGGTCGGCCCAGGCACCGACAAAGCCAACGGCGACACCCCTCGCACCAAGCTCCCACCATTGGGCACCAACCAGTTTGCTAACTTTGTGAAGGAAACCACAGGCCGTACGCTGCCTCTGTATGGTTACAACCTGTTTAACGACAGCAGCTTCCCCGCCCTCACCAATGTGCCCGTGCCCGCCAACTATGTGCTGGGGCCGGGGGACGACATCAGCATCAAAATCTGGGGCGCCATTGACGTCAACCTCAACTTGCCGATAGACCGCAATGGTCAGGTCACCATCCCCAAAGTGGGTCCGGTCACCGTGGCGGGCACCCGTGCCGACCAGTTGGAGGCTTTGCTCAAGACCCATGTTGGGCGCGTGTACAACAACTTTGAGCTCAGCGCCACCCTGGGCCGCCTGCGCTCCATTCAGGTGTTTGTGGTCGGCCAAGCCCGCCAACCCGGTGTGCAGACGGTGTCAAGCCTGTCCACACTCATCAGCGTCTTATTCGAGAGCGGCGGCCCCTCCGCCACCGGTTCCATGCGCCAGATCCAGCTCACGCGCGCTGGCAAGACGGTCTCCACCATCGACCTCTACAAGTTCATCCACAGCGGCGACACCAGTGCCGATGCCCGGCTACTGCCCGGTGACGTCATTGTCATCCCCCCCACCGGAGCGCGCGTGGCCCTGTTGGGTGCGCTTGACAGCGCCGCGATCTACGAGCTCTCGGGCAAAGAAGAAACCCTCGCCAAGCTCTTGTCTTATGGCGGCGGTCAGCAGATTTTGACGACCCCGCACAAGGTGCTGGTTGAACGCATCAACCCGGCGCAAGACAAAGCCCCCCGTGTCGTTGAAGAACGCGCCCTCAACGCCGACGGCCTCAACTCCACCGTGCGAGACGGCGACGTTGTTACCCTGTTCAAGATCAGCCCCAAGTTTGACAATGCCGTCACTTTGCGCGGGAACGTAGCTAACCCTTTGCGCTACGCCTACCGCCCGGGCATGAAAGTGTCTGATCTGATTCCCGAAGTCAGTGCATTGATTCAGGAAGACTACTACAGCCGCAAAAACATCCTGGTGCAGTACGAGTTGTCCAGACAGTTCCCGGCAGAACGTAGGCCTGAAGGAGGCAACTATGGCCGTGATGGCAACATGGTGCAAAACGGGGCGAACAGGCAGGTATCGGCAGATCAAGTAGCCAACGATGTAAAAAACCAGCTTAACGAAATTAATTGGGACTACGCCGCCATTGAGCGGCTCGATGCCAAGGAACTGCGCACCACACTCATTCCCTTCAACCTTGGCAGAGCCATCAAAGACAAAGACCCTGCCAACGACCTCACCCTGCAAGCGGGAGACGTGGTCACCATTTTTAGCGTGAATGATTTGCCAGTGCCGGCTGAGAAGCGCAGCCAGTTTGTGCGCGTCGGGGGCGAGGTCATGGTGCCCGGCATTTACCAGATTCAGCCCGGCGAGACCCTGCCCGGACTTATCCAAAGAGTCGGTGGCTTGAGCCAAAACGCCTTTGTCTACGGCACGGTCTTTACCCGTGAGTCCACCCGCGTCCAGCAACAAGAAAACATCAACAAGTCGATGCGACGTATGGAATCAGACATCAACGCGCAAACAGCCTCTGCCTTGCAAAACGCCAGTAGCGCGGACAAGGCCACTGCGCTGCAAGTGCAGATTGAAAATCAGAAAAATTTGCTGAGACGCCTGCAGAGCCTCAAGGCCAACGGCCGCATTTCACTGGAGTTGGACCCCGATAACCCCGTACCCCCCGCCATTGCACTGGAAGACGGAGATCAAATCATTGTTCCGCACCGGCCCAGCTTTGTGGGTGTGTTTGGTGAAGTGTTCGCCGAGAGCTCATTCATCTACAAACCCGGCTACACCGTCAGCCACTACATCGACAAAGCCGGGCTCACCCGCGACGCCGACACCGACAACCTGCTGCTGATCCGCGCCGACGGCTCGGTCGAAGGCAGTGCGCGCCGTTCATTGTTCTGGAGCAGCGGCGTGATGGACAAGAAGCTCAACCCAGGCGATTCCATTTTTGTGCCCGGATCCATTGACCGCCGCACTGCCTACACCCAGTTCATTGAAGGCGCCAAGGACTGGACCACCCTGCTGTACCAGTTTGGTCTGGGTGCCGCCGCCCTGAAAACCATCCGCAACTAAGCCAGCCATGACCGCTGTTGCGGGTCCCGTCAAAAGGCTCACAACAGCGTGCCCTGCTGCCAGCAAGCAGACGCCGCACCGCACTGGCCACCACAGCTAGCAACGAAAAAGGAGTAAACATGACACAACGCAAAGGCATCATCCTGGCCGGTGGCTCCGGCACCCGGCTCTACCCGGTCACGCAAGCGGTCTCCAAGCAGCTCATGCCGGTGTACGACAAGCCCATGATCTACTACCCGCTCAGTACGCTGATGCTGGCTGGTATTCGGGATGTGCTGGTGATCTCCACCCCGCAAGACACACCGCGCTTCTGTGAACTGCTGGGCGATGGCAGCCAGTGGGGCATGAACATCCAGTATGCGGTGCAGCCCTCGCCCGATGGCCTGGCGCAGGCCTTCATCATTGGCCGCGACTTTGTCGCCAACCAGCCCAGTGCTCTGGTGCTGGGCGACAACATTTTTTATGGCCACGATTTGGTCAAGCAGCTGGCCAACGCCAGTGCCCGCACCGTTGGAGCCAGTGTGTTTGCCTACCATGTGCATGACCCGGAGCGCTATGGCGTGGTGGCGTTTGATGATAAACAGCGTGCCATCAGCATTGAAGAAAAACCCCAAAACCCCAAGAGCAACTACGCGGTGACGGGCCTGTATTTTTATGACAAGCAGGTGTGTGACATCGCCGCTCATATTCCGCCGTCTGCGCGTGGTGAGTTGGAAATCACCGACGTGAACCGGGTTTATCTGGAGCAAGACCAGTTGAACGTGGAAATCATGGGCCGGGGCTATGCCTGGCTCGACACCGGCACCCACGACAGTTTGCTGGAAGCCGCTAGTTTTATTTCCACTTTACAAAAGCGCCAAGGCCTGCAGGTCAGCTGCCCGGAAGAGATTGCCTTTGGTCAGCATTGGATTGACGCGGCCCAGATTCAAAAACTGGCAACGCCACTGGCCAAGAATGGCTATGGGCAGTACCTGCTGCATCTCATCAAACAAG
>DATCIC010000085.1:0-2775 GCA_036508025.1 Rhodoferax sp.
CGGGCGGCGCTGTCCACCAGCTTGGCGCTCACGCCGGTCTGGCCACCACCCAGCAGGCGGGCCACGACTTGCGGGTCCGCTGCCGGTGGGGCGGTATAAACCACAGCAGCCGTCTGACTCGCCGGCACGGTGGCCTGCCACTTCAGGACCCAATAGGTGGCGCTGGCGGCGGCCAGGGCAGCCAGAGAAAAAGTGGCGATGCGTAGCCACCAGAGGGAAAGCAATGCGGTCTTCATGGCTGGATTATCATTGAAGCGAACCGGATATTAGAAAGTAACCCAACCCGATGAAATCAATTTCTCAAAACATGCGTCGTCGCCTCCAGGCCGGCTTCACCCTGATCGAACTGATGGTGGTGCTGCTGATCATCGGGGTGCTGGCCGCGCTGATCGTGCCCAACGTGCTGGATCGCGCCGACGACGCGCGCGTCACGGCGGCCAAGACCGACGTCAACAACCTGATGCAGGCCCTCAAGCTCTACCGGCTGGATAACCAGCGCTACCCCACGGCCGAGCAGGGTTTGCAAGCCTTGCTGACCAAGCCCACCACCGCCCCGGTGCCACCCAACTGGAAGTCCTACCTTGACCTGTTGCCCAACGATCCCTGGGGCAAGCCCTATGTCTACCTTAACCCTGGCATCAAAGGCGAGATTGATGTGATGTCGTTTGGCGCCGATGGGCAAGCCGGGGGCGAGGGCAAAAATGCAGATATTGGCAGCTGGCAACCGTAGTCGTCTTCGCTCGCGATGATAAAAACCAGTACCAGTCGGGGCTTTACGCTGCTGGAGCTGCTGGTGGTCGTTACCATCATCGCCATGGCCTCCGCCGGTGTCGGCTTTGCCATGCGCGACACCTCTCAGGTAGCGCTGGAGCGCGACGGCGAACGCCTGGCGGCGTTGCTGGAGTCGGCGCGCGCGCGTTCACGGGTCAGCGGCGTGCCGGTGCGCTGGCATGCCACGCCAGAGGGGTTCCGTTTTGAGGGCCTGGCGCCCTCGGCGCAACCGGATTCCGATTTGCCCGAGCAATGGCTGGACCCGGATACCCGCGTGGCGGACAGCCCGGCCACCGCACCGGCTCTTACGCTGTTGTTGGGCCCGGAGCCCATCATCGAGCCGCAAGAGGTGGTCCTGGTGTCTCGCACCCAGCCTGGCAAAAGCGTGCGCCTGGCCACCGACGGCGTGCGCCCCTTTGCCGTGCTGGCGGGCGCACCGTGAACACCGCTCGCCAGCCGCAGCGCCACGGTGCGCGCGGCTTTACCCTGGTTGAAGTGTTGGTGGCGCTTGGCATTGTGGCCATTGCCCTGCTGGCTGGTTTGCAGGCCACCGCCGCCTTGACTCGCCACGCCCAGCGCCAGTCCGATGTGCTGCTGGCCCAGACCTGTGCCGCGAATGAGCTGGTCAAGGTGCGCCTGGCCAAACAGATGCCCGACGTCGGCGACAGCAGCATCGCCTGCGAGCAGGCCGGGGAGGTCTTCACGGTGGCGCTGGCGGTGCGTGCCACCCCCAACCCGAGTTTTCGGCGAGTCGACGCGCAGGTGTTCAAGGGCGACGACTCCGTGCTGCGTCTGTCCACCGTGGTGGGGCGGTACTGATGGCGCATCCCCGCTTGCCGAGGCTTCGAGTCAAAGGCTTCACGCTGATTGAGTTGCTGGTGGCGATTGGCCTGATGGCGCTGATGGCGGCCTTGAGTTGGCGCGGGCTTGACGGCATGACGCGAGCGCAGTCGCAAATGCGCCAGCATTCGGACGCTGTGCTCACCTTGCAGGCGGGTCTGGCGCAGTGGGGCGCTGACCTGGACGCGCTGGCCACTCAACCCAATGCCCCGAGCCTGGATTGGGACGGGCGCGCGCTGCGCATCTTGCGCGCCAGCACCGCGGCACCCGGCGAGGGTTTGCGGGTGGTGGCGTGGTCCCGGCGCATGATCGACGGGACCGGTCAGTGGCTGCGCTGGCAGTCGCCGCCCTTGACCACGCGCGGTGAATTGCAGCTGGCCTGGCAGCAGGCCGCCCTGTGGGGGCAGAACCCGAGCGAAGAAGCCAGAAGCCGCGAGGTGCGGGTGGCGCCACTCGATGAGTGGCAGATTTTTTATTTCCGCGACAACGCCTGGAGCAACCCGCTGTCCAGCGCCGGTGCCGCGGGCGCGGCTCAGGCGGCGACGGCGGCTGTCACGCCTTTCACGCCGCCTGAAGGCGTGCGGCTGGTGCTGACGCTCTCAGCCGGGCAGGCCATCAGCGGGCGTGTCACGCGCGATTGGGTCCGCCCCACGCTGGGGGGTGGCAAATGAAGTCGCAGCGCGGCGCTGCCATCCTGACCGCCATGCTGACCGTGGTGTTGGTGGCCTCGCTGGCCTCGGCCACGCTCTGGCAGCAATGGCGCGGAGTCGAGGTGGAAGCCGCCGAGCGCAGCCGCATGCAGTCGGCCTGGATACTGAGCGGCGCACTCGATTGGGCGCGGCTGATCCTGCGCGAAGATGGTCGCAAAGGCGGCGCCGACCATCTGGCCGAGCCGTGGGCCGTGCCGCTGGAGCCGGCGCGGCTGTCAAGCTTTCTGGCGGCCGACCGCAGCGACACGCCGGCGGCCGACGCCTCGCAAGAGGCCTTTCTGTCGGGCCAGATCACTGATTTGCAGTCACGCCTGAACGTGACCAACCTGGTGCAAGGCGGCGCCATCGACGCGCCTAGCGAACTGGCTTTCACCCGGTTGTTTGAGTTGCTGGATTTGCCTGAGACCGAGTTGATTCTCATGCTGGACAAGCTGCGGCGGGCGCAGCCGGCACC
>DATCIC010000086.1:0-2240 GCA_036508025.1 Rhodoferax sp.
GCGCAGCGATGAGCCGATCGGCATCGCCACCTCCAGCCTGAGCGCGGGCTTTGGCTGGCTGGAAGCGGGCATCGACTTCGTCACTGAAACCGAACTTTTTGCCGCCGGCCCCACCACGCGACGGCGCAAAAAACAGGAACAGGTCAGCGACGTCGAAGCGCTGATCAAGGACCTGAGCGAGCTCAACATCGGCGACCCGGTGGTGCACTCGGCCCACGGCATTGGCCGCTACCACGGCCTGATCAACCTGGATCTTGGCAACAGATTAGCCAACGGCGAGCCCGAGGTGCAGGAATTTTTGCACCTGGAATATGCCGACAAGGCCACGCTGTATGTGCCGGTGAGCCAGTTGCAGCTCATCAGCCGCTACACCGGCGTGGCCGCGGACGAAGCGCCGCTGCACAAACTGGGCTCGGGCCAATGGGACAAGGCCAAGCGCAAAGCGGCCGAGCAGGTGCGCGACTCGGCCGCCGAGCTGCTCAACATCTATGCCCGACGCGCCCTGCGCGAAGGCCATGCCTTCAGGTACTCGGCCAGCGACTACGAAATCTTTGCCAACGACTTCGGCTTTGAAGAGACCGCCGACCAAAGTGCTGCCATTCACGCTGTCATTCAGGACATGATCAGCCCGCGCCCGATGGACCGGCTGATCTGCGGCGATGTCGGCTTTGGCAAGACCGAAGTGGCGTTGCGCGCCGCCTTCATTGCCATCACCGGTGGCAAGCAGGTCGCTTTTCTGGCACCGACCACGCTGCTGGCCGAACAGCACTACCAGACACTGGTCGACCGCTTCAGCAAATGGCCGGTGAAAGTGGCCGAGATGAGCCGCTTCCGCTCCGCCAAGGAAATCACCGCCGCCATGAAAGGCATTGCCGACGGCACCATCGACATCGTGGTCGGCACCCACAAGCTGCTGAGCAAAGACACCCACTTCAAAGACCTGGGCCTGCTCATCATCGACGAGGAGCACCGTTTTGGCGTGCGCCACAAAGAGCAGATGAAAGCGCTGCGCGCCGAGGTCGATGTGCTCACACTCACCGCCACCCCGATCCCGCGCACGCTGGGCATGGCTTTAGAGGGTTTGCGCGACCTGAGCGTGATTGCCACCGCACCGCAACGCCGCCTGGCCATCAAAACCTTTGTGCGCACGGAAGGCGCAGGCGTGATCCGTGAGGCCGTGCTGCGCGAACTCAAGCGCGGCGGCCAGGTTTACTTTTTGCACAACGAGGTCGAAACGATCGAGAACCGCCGCGCCAAGCTGGAGGAACTGCTGCCCGAAGCGCGAATTGCCGTGGCCCACGGCCAGATGCCCGAGCGCCAGCTGGAGGCCGTGATGCGCGACTTTGTGGCCCAGCGCTTCAACCTGCTGCTGTGCTCCACCATCATCGAGACCGGCATTGACGTGCCAACTGCCAACACCATCGTGATGGCGCGCGCCGACAAGTTTGGCCTGGCGCAATTGCACCAGTTGCGCGGTCGCGTCGGTCGCAGCCACCACCAGGCCTACGCCTACCTGATGGTGCCCGACCTGGAAGGCCTGACCAAACAGGCGCAGCAGCGGCTGGACGCGATCCAGTCGATGGAAGAACTCGGCAGCGGCTTCTACCTGGCCATGCACGACCTGGAGATTCGCGGTGCCGGCGAGGTGCTGGGCGAAAACCAGAGCGGCAACATGCTTGAAGTCGGCTTTCAGTTGTACAACGAGATGTTGAGTGAAGCGGTGCGCTGCCTCAAGGCCGGTATTGAGCCCGATTTGCTCAGCCCGCTCAACGTCAGTACCGACATCAATCTGCACGCCCCGGCGCTCTTGCCCGACGATTTTTGTGGCGACGTGCACCTGCGCCTCTCGTTTTACAAAAAGCTGGCCACCGCGAACAACACCAACCAGATTGATGCGCTGCTGGAAGAGCTGGTGGACCGCTTCGGCAAACTCCCCAACCAGGCGCAAACCCTGATCGACGTCCACCGTTTGCGCGTTTTAGCCAAACCGTTTGGCGTGGTCAAGGTGGATGCCGCCCCCAACGTGATCACCATCACCTTCAAGAAGAACCCGCCGGTTGACCCGATGAAGATCATTGCGATGATCCAGAAGAACAAGCACATCAAGCTCGCGGGCAACGAAAAACTGCGCATCGAGCGAGAACTGCCTGAAGCCAAAGACCGGGCGCAGATGGTGCGCGATGTGCTGAAGAATCTGGGGCAGCCAGTGGCGGCTGTTGCGACAGTCGCCTAGAAAAACA
>DATCIC010000087.1:0-3925 GCA_036508025.1 Rhodoferax sp.
CACCAGCCGCCAGCCACGCGAATCGACAAAGCGCCCTTGCTGAAAAAACGGCCGCTGCACCAGATATGACCAGGTGCTGGAGAACACCGTGCTCATGCCGCCGATGCGGCCGGTCAACACGAACAGCAGCGCGGTACCCGAGCCAATGATGAGCCCGCCCAGCAGATAGTGCTGCCAGCCGAGGGGGAAAAGAGAAAGAGAAAGGTTCATGGTGGTGGATTATCGGTGAGCGGCCTCTTGCGCCACGACCTTCAAGCACTTTGCGAAAAAACGGCATACCATCGCGCAACTACCCACCCAAAGAATGGAAACCCCGTATGGCTGACCACAATTTATTTGAAACTTTCCCCATGGGCAAGCTCACCCTGAGCAACCGTCTGGTGATGAACCCCATGACCCGCTGCCGTGCCGACGCCGCCGGCGTGGCCAACCCGCTGATGGCGCAGTACTACGCCCAGCGCGCCAGCGCCGGCTTGATCATTTCCGAGGGCATTGCCCCCAGCGCCAACGGCAAAGGCTACGCCCGCATACCGGGCTTGTGGAACAACGCGCAAGTGCAGGCTTGGAAAGCCGTCACCAGCGCGGTGCACGCTGCCCGGGGCGTGATCTTTGCCCAGCTCATGCACTCGGGCCGCGTCAGCCACCCGGCCAACATGACCGCAGGCGCCAAAATCGTGGCGCCCAGCGCCATTGCCCTGGCTGGCCAGATGTACACCGATGCGCTGGGCCTGCAGGACCACCCGGTGCCACAAGCCATGACCGAGGCCGATATCGCGGCCGCCAAAGCCGAGTTCGTGCAGGCCGCCAAAAACGCCATCGCTGCCGGCTTTGACGGCGTCGAACTGCACGGCGCCAACGGCTATTTGCTGGAGCAATTCCTCAGCCCTGGCACCAACCAGCGCACCGACGCCTGGGGCGGTAGTGTGGAAAAACGCATGCGTTTCGTGCTGGAGGTGGCACGCGAGACAGCGGCAGCCATCGGTGGCGACAAGCTGGGCATACGGCTCTCGCCCTATGGCACCAACTCGGGCATGGGCGCCTACCCGGAGGTGGAAGAAACCTACCTCAAACTGTTGCCCCTGCTGGCCGACGCGGGCCTGGTCTACGTGCACATCGTGGATCACTCCGCCATGGGCGCGCCTGCGGTGCCGCTGGCGTTCAAGCAGGCCTTGCGCAAGGCCTGGCCGCGCACCTTCTTCATCGGCGGCAGCTTCGACCAGACATCGGGCCTGCAGGCTGTCAAGGAGGGCTTGACGGATCTGGTCGGCATGGGACGCGCCTTTCTGGCGAATCCGGATCTGGTGGGGCGCTTCAAGAACGGTCTGCCACTCAATGCGCCCGATGCCGACACCTTCTTCACGCCGGGCGCCAAAGGCTACACCGACTACCCGGTGGCTGCGGTCTGAGAAAGCCCGTGAGCGCGATGGCAGGCGAGTTACGTTTGGCTACGTTCTTCACATGCATGCTGTAGACGGTTAGCAGGGAACTGCGTTTAATAAGCGTGTGGGCATTTCGTGCCCTGCTAAGGAGAAACTTATGAAGACAGCCATCATGGGCCACCGTTCCGTCTTTCTGGCGGGGGCCACGGCAACACTGGCTATTGCCGCCTTGATTTTTGCCGATTCTGCCCAGGCCAGAGAAAACGTGTTCTGGTCAGTGGGCGTGGGCGCGCCTGGCGTGGCGCTGAATGTGGGCAATGCAGGTCCGGTGTATATGCAGGCTGCGCCTGTCTACATTGAGCCAGAGCCGGTTTACTATGAACCGCGCCCTGTTTATGTTAGGCCTGCGCCGGTCTATGTGCAACCACAGGTTTACTACGGTCGCCCCCACGGCTGGAACAAGCACCATGGCCCGCAATTTGTGCAGGCAGGGGGCTACGGCGGGGGCTATGCGCCCGTTTATTACCAGCGAGAAGGCCGGGGCGACGGCCGGCATGACCGTCGACATGAAGACTGACGCCAACGCTGATTAGCGCCATGTTGAGCATCCCGCGAGCCTGCAGTCGCGACGTCAATACCGGGCAAATCTCTGTTTGTCCTACACGGCGTTAACCGATGCAGGGCAACAATGAACTCTCTGAGTTCATCTACAAAGTCGGGAAACCCTATGAAATCCAAACTCTTCACTGCTTCAGTATTGGCATCAGCCTTGTTCGTCGGACTGGGGCTTTCCCCGGCCATGGCGCAGGGCACCAACACGCCTCGTATTGACCAGGCGCAGCAAGCCATCAGTGCGCGCATCCAGCAAGGCCTGGCGTCCGGCCACATCACGCCGTCCGAGGCGCGTGAGTTCTATCGCCGTGAACGCGACATTGATAGTCGCGAAAGCCGCTTCAAATCGGATGGAACTGCTACTGCCCAGGAGCGCCAGCAGTTAAGTGCGGACCTAGATCGCCTGAACGCCGAAGTTGAACGCATGATCGCCAACCGCAACGTCGTTGCGCAACCCGGCAATACAAACGGTATCGACAATCGTGAGTTCAATATCAGCCAGCGCATTGATGAGGGCGTCCGCACTGGTCGCATCACCCAGCGCGAAGCGCGCAGCTTGCGCAGCCGGGAGCGCGACGTTGCACGCCTTGAGGCCCGCTTCAAGCGTGACGGTGTCGTTACCCCGCAAGAACGCCGTCAACTGGGCAATGCACTCACCAAATTGCGCAACGACGTGGAGCGGATGATTCGCAAAGACCCCCGCGGTCGGCGTTAAGAACACGTCAGGCGCTCACAGCGCCTGAGGCGGCTGCGCCGTCAAGCCCAGCTTGGCGCTGAGTTCAGTGGCATCGGGCGCTGAGCACGGGGTGTTGTGCCGGTCGGTGAGCGGCCCGCCGCCGGGGACCACGTCACCCATTGCGTCATAACCAATGGCCTTGAATTTCCAGGTGCTTCCAATGCGCTTGAGATTGCCCACGTGTGATCCATCGGGCAAGTGCACGCTGCGCACATTGGCGTTAACAAAGGTGAGTGTGAGTGCGGCCACGGCAAAGTCAGTGGGTGACGAACTCGTAAACCACTTCTTCGCTCTCCACCATGTCCAGGATGTCGTTCAGGACATCGTTGTCCTCCGTGCTGCTCCAGGTTTCCTCGGGGTTGCTGGCGAACAGCGGCTCGATGGCAAGGTCCAGAAACTGCCTGTTGGGCAGCTTCAACACGTGCCCGCCTTCAGACGTTTCGACCAGTTCCCAGTCATCGGGGACGGACATTTCCAGTTTGATGGTGACGTTGAGTTTCTTCATGGTGTTCCTTTGTGGCTAAGGTGGTGAGGTTAACCCAGGCGCGTCGAGAGTTCCTAAACGGGGTTTGTCTTGCCCAGTTGTGCGGCTTCCTTGGCGTACAGCTTGGCCGCGATGTAGCCACCGTGGCTGACGTGCAGCAAACCGGCAATTTTGCTGATCAGGTGGTTTTCATGGGCATCCAGGTGCCCGTCTGCATAGGCGACTTGCCGCTTCAGCTTGGGCTGCACGGTGCGGGAAAGGTTGCACGGAAGTCTAACGCTGACAGTGAAGTGAGTGTGAAATTGGCCTGTAGCCCCCGTGGAATATGCGCAAGAAGCTACACAAACTATAGCAATATCATCACTTTATTTACCGCGTTAGATTATCCGTAAATGGTCTTTTCACGGTTTAAGCGGAACGGGCAGGGCTGGGGGACGCGCTGCCGATCCGCCCGCGCTATTTCTTTTGCAAAATCACCAGCGCGATGCCGCCCAAAATGGCGCTTGATGCCAGCAACATGGACGCGCTGACGGCTTCGCCGATGAAGACGACACCGCCCAGCGCAGCCAGCACCGGCACACTCAACTGCACCGTGGCCGCCTGGGTGGCTTTGAGTGCGGGCAACGCCCGGTACCAAATGGCATAACCCAATCCAGAGGCCAGCGCGCCCGACAAGACCGCCAGCCCGAGGCCGGCACGGTCCAATGACAGGTG
>DATCIC010000088.1:0-3301 GCA_036508025.1 Rhodoferax sp.
ACGCAACAGCCCATGTGAGCCATGTAGCGATTAATGCCCAGCAGTTCATCGCGGTGGCGTAAGCGTTGGCCCTGCGTGTCCACCAACAACAAGATAACCCGCCCAGGATGCTCACGCACCGTGTTGAGCACCACGCGAGCCTGTGCCAGCGCGAGCTCTACCCCAATTGCCGCATGATTCGTGGTGCCCACCACCGTGAGGGTGCGTCCATTGAATTCGGCCGTGCCACTGAGCAGATCGCCATCGCGCTTGACTTCATGCGATTTGCCAAAAAGTGCGGCAAGCAAAATTTCCCAGTTCATGCCAGCTCCTTGGGTTTCAGTGCTTTCAAGGCTGGCATCTGCCCGGCTTCCATATCGGCCACCCGTAACGGTTCAGCCACACCCACGCGCTGCCAGATATCGAGCGCGTCGCGGCAGTCGCCGTAACGGCTTAAACGATCGGCCAACAGGGCGTGTTCTGCCTCCATTGAGGCCAGACTCAAGGGCAAGGACTGACCAAGCAAACCAATAGCGGCGGTGCGAAATTGCGCCACGTCATCTTCCACCAGGACATCGCAGTCATCCGTCAGGTAGCGATGCTTGCCACCGGTGGTGCGCCACACCAGCGCACGGTCACGCGAGTCAAATTCTTCAACCCCGTTGGAAGATTCAATCACTTCGGGGCCTGACATGGCCAAACGGCCAATATCACTCATCACCACATGGTCAGCGCAGCGCGCAATCAGTCCCATGCCGCCAAAGCAGCCGTTGGCGCCACCAATCAGCATGATCACCGGGATGCCTTGGGCACGCACATCAAGCAGGGCACGCATCACCTCTGACACCGCAATCAATCCGGCATTGGCCTCGTGCAAACGCACACCACCAGACTCAGCCAACACGATGACAGCAGCGGGTTGGACGGCAAGCGCGCGTTTGAACAGACCCACCAGCTTGGCACCGTGCACTTCGCCCACGCCACCCCCCATAAATTCACCTTCCTGGGCTGCGACGAGGATGGCTTGACCATCAAGCAAGCCGCTGCCAATGACCACACCGTCGTCAAACGCCGATGGCACGCCCAGCAGCGCCAGGTGCGGGCTGAGCACGCGCTCGGCCGGTCCCAGAATTTCATGAAAGGTGTCGGCATCGAGCAAGTGAGTGACACGCTCACGGGCGGTCGATTCGGCAAAACTACGGCTCATGTCGGGGCACCTGAAATTGACTGCGAACCCAGAGGCAGCGCAGCCGCTGCCTGGTCCAGACGCAAACTCACCACGGCGGGGGTGGCGCCCATGTCGTTGATGGAGACAGCGATCCCAGCCAAGCGATGACGGGCCTGAAAGTCGTGGACTACCGCCTCCCAAATGGGGCCAAAACCACGGGCCGATGTGGTGATGTCGATGGTGCACGTGGAGCCCCCATGAGGCTCCAACATCACCTCCAGATTGCCAGATCCCACCACACCCACCAGAACGGGCGTGAAGTGCCCTGACGCATGTTGCCCCGAAAATTCAAAGTGAAGTTTTTCCACGGATTCGTCCTTGCTACTTACCAATTGCGAAACCGTTTAGGCGGGTCATAAAGCCCGCCCGAGGCACGTACCAAATCGCGCATATTGCGCGCCGCCAGCAGGCTGCGTGTGGCGTCGCGCTTGTCAATGCCGATGTCTTCGGCGCGTTGAATAATGCCTCGGTCACGCAGGTTTTCTACCATGTGCCTGTCCCGCGCCAAGCCCACCGGGGTGTAGCCTGCCACGCCCCGAATAGCTTGTTCGCGTTCTTCATCGGTGCGGCACAGCAGCAAGTTGGCAATGCCTTCTTCGGTCAGAATGTGGGTGACGTCGTCGCCGTAAATCATCACCGGCGGGATGTCCATATGGGCCTGTTCGGCTAGCTGCCAAGCGTCGAGCTTTTCTACAAAAGCAGGCTGCATGTGTTCCCGGAAGGTTTCCACGATTTGCACCACCAGTTTTTGCCCGCGTGGCATGGCAGACACGCCCGTGCGTCCCTGGCGCGCTTGCGCTCCGGCTTTCAGCCAGGCAGGGGTCGCATGGCGGCGACCGCGTGCGTCAGCGCCCATGTTGGGGGCACCACCAAAGCCGGCAATTCGCCCCAGAGTGGCTGTGGAGCTATGACCGTTGAGATCAATCTGTAAGGTGGAGCCAATGAACATGTCACAGGCATAGTGGCCTGCCGCCTGGCACAGCGCCCGGTTGCTGCGCAAACTGCCATCTGCACCGGTAAAGAACACATCGGGTCTGGCCCGGATGTAGTTTTCCATGCCGAGCTCTGAGCCAAATGAATGCACCGACTCCACCCATCCCGCCTCGATAGCAGGGATTAGCGCCGGGTGTGGATTAAGCGCCCAGTGACTACAGATTTTGCCCTTCAAACCAAGCGATTCGGCATAGGTGGGCAGCAAAAGCTCAATGGCCGCTGTGTCAAACCCGATGCCATGGTTAAGCCTCTGCACGCCGTATTCAGCATAGATGCCCTTGATCGCCATCATGGCCATCAGCACCTGGATTTCTGAGATTTGCGCTGGGTCACGGGTAAATAGCGGCTCAATGACATTGGGCTTGGGCGCCAGGATGACAAAGTCCACCCAGTCGCCGGGAATATCTACGCGGGCGACCGTGTCAACCAGCTCATTGACTTGCGCAATCACAATGCCGCTCTTGAACGCAGTGGCCTCCACGATGGCCGGCGTGTCTTCAGTGTTGGGGCCAGTAAAAAGATTGCCATGCGCGTCAGACGCTTGCGCGCAGACCAGTGACACGCGTGGTGTCAAGTCTACAAAGTAGCGGCTAAACAACTCCAGGTAGGTATGTATAGCGCCAATCTGGATTTGCCCGCCAGAAACCAGCTTGGCCAGGCGAGCGCTTTGTGGCCCAGAGAACGAGAAGTCGAGCTTGGAGGCGATGCCGATCTCAAACACATCCAGATGCTCAGGCAAGGCCAGTACCGACTGCACCATGTGCAGGTCATGTACCTGCGCTGGGTTTAACTGCGTCAATGCGCGGGCCAAAAAATCGGCCTGCTTCTGGTTGTTGCCTTCCAGACAAACCCGGTCGCCAGGCTCCAGCACAGCTTCGAGCAACTTGGTGGCATCTTCCGCCAACACCCGCTTGCCATGCAGGCGCGTACCCAAAACAGCCGCAGCGCGGCCCAGCCGCTGCGCACGCCCTTGTGCCTGCTGGTTCCAACGCCCATTTACTTGGTTCATGTCACTTGACACCCATCACCAGATTAGGCAAACCAGTCACGATGCCTGGAAATAGGCAAAGCAAAAATACGGCGCCAAACATCAGCCCGACG
>DATCIC010000089.1:0-3318 GCA_036508025.1 Rhodoferax sp.
ACCGGGGGGCAGCCCTGGCAGCCACAGAACGACGATGACGTGTATGACGGTCCCATCACCCTGCGCACTGCGCTGGCCAAGTCCAAGAATGTCGCGGCGGTGCGCCTGCTGCGCGCCATAACGCCGCAGTACGCACATGACTTTCTGCCACGTTTTGGTTTTGATGCCACCAAGCAGCCCGTGAACTACACCCTGGCGCTGGGCACTGGTTCGGTCACTCCGCTGCAAATGGCGGGAGCCTACTCGGTGTTTGCCAATGGGGGGTTTCAGATCAGCCCTTACCTGATTCAAAAGGTGGTGGACACGCGCGGCAACGTGCTTTTTGAGGCCAAACCGGTAGTTCCCGGGCAGGAGAGCGCTCGCGTGCTTGATGCGCGCAACGCGTTCGTCACCGGCAGCATGCTGCACGAAGTGACTACCTCGGGCACTGGTGCTGCCGCATCTCAAAAGCTGGGGCGGCAGGACCTGGCAGGCAAGACAGGCACCAGCAGTGAAGCTTTCGACGGCTGGTTTGCAGGCTACAGTGGTGCCACCACCGCGGTGGCATGGATGGGTTACGACGAGCCTCAGTCGCTGGGCGGGCGCGAGTTTGGCGCCACGTTGGCGCTGCCCATTTGGATCGATTTCATGCGCGTTGCCTTGGCCGGCAAGCCACCCTACCAAACGCAGCAGCCTGCTGGCGTTTCGCCATCGCAGGGCGACTGGATGTTTGACGAATTTCTGAACACTGGCGCCATTCGCACGCTGGACCTGGATATTCTGCCGAGTCTGAAGGACTTGGTTAGCCCTTGAAGACGGTCTAATGGCCTAACCTGAGCACAGAACGGCTTTCCTGCACCCATGCCTGTTGGAATGCTGCCGGTCATCTCACCACAACCTCCCAACCCCTTTTCCCACATGACCAAGTATTCAATACTCCTTGTATGCACTGACAACCTGTGCCGCAGTCCAACGGCAGAGGAGGTCCTGCGCCAGAAAGCGATCCACCATGGTCTGACTGATCGGGTGCATGTGGCTTCGGCAGCAACACACGACTTCAACACGGGAGAACCGGTCGATTTCCATGCACAGAAACACGCGATGCGCCGGGGCTATGACCTCTCCGGTCTCAGAGCAAGGCTATTGCAACCTGAGGACTTTGAACGATTTGATCTGATTCTTGCGATGGAAGAGAGCAATCTGCTGACGCTACGCATGAGCTGCCCGCAAAGGTACCTAGACAAGCTTCACTACTTCACGGAGTATTGCGGCGACCAGGTCAGTCAGGATGTGCCCGATCCGTTCTATGGCCAGGCGGATGACTTTGAGCATGTGCTTGATGTCATCGAGGATGGTTGCGAAGGTGTTCTCATGGATGTGAAAGAACAGATCAATTGAGGTCTTGCACCAGTTATTCCGCGCAATTAAAGTCGTAAACAGGCACCTAGCATCCATGCGGGTTGGTGGCGTTGCAAATTGACAACACGTCGATTTAAAGTCGTAAACAACTTTACACCATTGACCGCAACGATTGGGTCTTGTAGCGACTGGACTTGTCAATGTGAGCATTTCGGGTGCCGTAAACCGGTCCGTCGTCGCTGGCTCTTATGTGCCCATTCCCGACGATGATTTTCTTGAAATGCCTGCGCGATACCCGACATTGAGCGCCCCATTCGATATGTTTCGAACGTTGGTTCAGTTGACCACTTAGCTTTCCACAAAGCTGCCGCCCTGTTGGCGGTGGCCAAACCGCATTGCTGACGCTGGGGGGTGCGCTCAGGCATAAATGGCTTCCTCTAACTACGAAATAATCTGAATATAAAATTTAATATTCTTTTGAGAAGTAACAAAAAAACGTTAAATTCACAGCCTGTTTAAAAAAAGAGCCGAATCGCCTCCATAAGAAGCGCCAAGGCCAATGTGGATCTTCATGATTGAGCTCAAGGGTATTTTTCAGACTTACAAAGGCCAAGCCGGACCGGTAGAGGCGCTTCGCGGCGTGGACCTGCACATTCGTCCTGGTGAAATTTTCGGCGTCATAGGCCGCAGCGGCGCAGGCAAGAGTTCGCTGGTGCGTGTCATCAATTTGCTGAACCGCCCGACCGCTGGCCAGGTCATCGTTGCCGGCCGCGAATTGACGTCGCTGGGTGGCGACGAATTGCGCGTGGCGCGGCGCGACATCGGCATCATCTTCCAGCACTTCAACCTGCTGTCATCGCGCACGGTGTATGACAACGTGGCGCTGCCGCTGGAGATCGCCGGCATGACGGCGGCAGACATCAAAACGCGTGTTGAGCCACTGCTCGACCTGGTGGGCCTGGCTGGCCTGCGTGACCGTTACCCGGCAGAAATCAGCGGCGGGCAAAAGCAGCGCGTAGGCATTGCACGCGCGCTGGCCAACCGGCCCAAGGTGCTGCTGTCGGACGAAGCGACATCAGCGCTGGACCCTGAAACCACGCGTTCCATCCTCGGCCTGCTCAAACAGATCAACAAGGAGTTTGGCCTGACCGTGGTGCTGATTACCCACCAGATGCAGGTCATCAAGCAGGTGGCTGACCGTGTAGCGGTGATTGACGCCGGGCGCATCGTCGAAAGCGGCCCGGTGATCGATGTCTTCACGCGGCCCCAGCACCCAACCACCCGCAGTCTGATTGCAGAGATCGTGCCCCAGGACTTACCCGAGAGCGTGCTGGCACGCATTCGCACGCTGATGGGAGCCAAGCGGCAAGAGCCCGGCCACCACGCGCAACTGCTGCGACTGGCATTTGCCGGTGGCGATTCTGACCGGCCGCTGCTGTCGGACGTGATTCGCCGCTTTGGCATAGACCTGTCCATCGTGCACGGCCAGGTCGATGAAATCCAGGGCCAGCCTTTTGGCACGCTGGCGGTGTTTGCGCGCGGCGCGCGCGACCAGCTCACGGCAGCGGTGGTGCAGTTGCGTGCGGCTGGCGTGCATGTAGAAGAAGTGGCTGGCGATGCCGGCCTGGAGGCAGCACATGTTTGACAATTTTTCACAGGCCATGCTGGAGCTGTTTGCTCGTTCACTCTGGGAAACCATCGTTATGGTCGGCATTTCTGGCCTGGTGGGCGCGCTGATCGGCGTGCCGCTGGGCGTGTTTTTGCGACTGACGGATGAGGGCGGGGTGCTGCAAAACCGCGGCGTCAACCGCATCGCGGGCGGCATCGTCAACGCGGTGCGCTCCACGCCTTTCATCATCCTGCTGGTCGCCATCATCCCGCTGACGCGTTTCATCACCGGCTCATCCATCGGCACTGCCGCTGCCGTGGTGCCGCTGACGCTGGCCGCCGCGCCGTTTGTGGCCCGGCTGGTAGAAGCAT
>DATCIC010000090.1:0-2326 GCA_036508025.1 Rhodoferax sp.
CCAAGTTGACCCGGCGACGCAAATGCTGCCGGTGAACGGCTCCCGCGAGGCGCTGTTCGCCCTGACGCAGGCCGTGGTCAACCCAGGCGCCGAGCAGCTCAGTGGTGAAAAACCGCTGGTGGTCTGCCCCAATCCGTTCTACCAAATCTATGAAGGCGCCACCTTGCTGGCCGGGGCCCAGCCCTACTACGTGGCCAGCGACCCGGCGCGTAACTTTGCGCCCGACTGGGCCGGCGTGCCGGCAGATGTGTGGGCTCGCACCCAGCTGCTGATCGTCTGTTCGCCGGGCAACCCGACCGGCGCGGTGATGCCCTTGTCCGAATGGCGCATGCTGTTTGAGCTGAGCGACAGATACGGTTTTGTCATCGGCTCCGACGAGTGCTACAGCGAGATTTATTTTCGCGACGACGCCCAAGGTGGCGCGCCACTGGGCGGCATGGAAGCCGCGGCGCAACTCGGCCGGCTGGACTTCAAGAACCTGATTTCGCTCACCAGCCTGTCCAAACGCAGCAATGTGCCGGGTATGCGCAGCGGTTTTGTGGCCGGTGACGCCAGCATCATCAAGGAGTTTTTGCTCTACCGCACCTACCACGGCTGCGCCATGAGCCCGGTGGTGCAGGCCGCCAGCACGGCGGCCTGGCGCGACGAGCAGCACGTGATCGAGAACCGGGCGCTGTACCGCAGCAAATTTGCCCAGGTCACGCCCCTGCTGGCCGAGGTGCTGGAAGTCGCGCTGCCCGACGCGGGCTTTTATTTGTGGGCCAAAGTCAAGGGCAATGACACCGACTTTGCCCGCGACTTGTTCGCTCTTTACAATGTGACTGTTTTACCCGGCTCCTTCGTGGCGCGTGACTTCCACGGCAGCAACCCCGGCGCCGGGCGTATTCGCATGGCGCTGGTGGCCGAAACCTTGGAGTGCGTGGAAGCCGCCCAGCGCATCGCGCAATTTATCAAATCCAGAACCTGAAACCAAAGCGGTTTCGCCTCCCGAGAAGAACTTTCATGACGCAACAATTGCAATCCATCATCGACGCCGCCTGGGAAGACCGTGCCAGCCTGTCCAGCAGCGCGGCTCCGAAAGAAGTACTTGATGCTGTCGAGCACGTGATCGGCGACCTCAACGCCGGGCGCCTGCGCGTGGCCACCCGCGAGAGCGTGGGCCAATGGACCACGCACCAGTGGATCAAAAAAGCCGTGCTGCTGAGCTTCAGGCTCACCGACAACCAGGTCATGAAAGCCGGTGACCTGGGTTTTTATGACAAAGTGCCGGCCAAATTTACCCACCTCGACGAAGAAGCCATGAAGGCGTCGGGCGTGCGCGTGGTGCCACCGGCGGTGGCGCGGCGTGGCAGCTACCTGGCCAAGGGCGTGATCCTGATGCCTTCCTTCGTCAACATCGGTGCCTACGTGGACGAGGGCACGATGGTCGACACCTGGGCCGCTGTGGGCTCGTGCGCGCAGATTGGCAAGCACGTGCACTTGAGCGGCGGCGTCGGCATCGGCGGCGTGCTCGAGCCGATGCAGGCCAACCCCACCATCATTGAGGACAACTGCTTTATCGGCGCCCGCTCCGAAATCGTTGAAGGCGTGATCGTGGAAGAAAACTCGGTCATTTCGATGGGTGTCTACATCGGCCAAAGTACGCCCATTTACGACCGCGCCAGCGACACAACCACTTACGGCCGCATACCCGCTGGCTCCGTCGTCGTCAGTGGCAATCTACCCAAAAACGGCGGCAAATACAGCCTGTACGCGGCCATCATCGTGAAAAAAGTAGATGCAAAAACACGCGCAACCACCAGCCTGAACGACTTGCTACGCGACTGAGCTTGGCGCACGGCACACGCATAAGAACCGGGACGCAAATATGGCAACCAGTGCACCCAATGCAACACCAGGGACCTCCGGCACCATGGAGAAAATACTTCGCCTGATGGCCGAAAAAAAAGCGTCTGACGTCTATTTGTCCGCCCAGGCGCCAGCCCTGATCCGCATCAACGGCCAGTGCGTGCCGATCAACAGCCAACTGCTGCCGCCCGAGGCACCGCGCAATTTACTGGCCGAAATACTGCCGCCCAACCGCATCGAAGAGCTTGAAGAGTTGAATGAGCTCAACATCGGCTGGTCGCTGGCGGGCGTGGGCCGCTTTCGCATCAGCGCGATGCGCCAGCGCGGCTCCATAGCGGCGGTGATCCGCTACATCTCGGTCGACATTCCCCCGCTTGATACGCTGGGCGTGCCGATGATCCTGAGCCAGTTGATCATGGAAAAGCGCGGCCTGCTGCTGATGGTGGGCGCCACCGGTGCCGGTACAAGCACCACCATG
>DATCIC010000091.1:0-2744 GCA_036508025.1 Rhodoferax sp.
TGCCTCAGGACCAAAGCACCTGAGCATCAAGCTCACCCGTGCCAAGCTCGAATCGCTGGTGGAAGAGTTGATTGAACGCACCATTGCGCCTTGCCGCACCGCCATCAAGGACGCCGGTGTCAACGTGGCCGACATTCACGACGTGATTCTGGTCGGCGGCATGACCCGCATGCCCAAGGTGCAGGAAAAGGTCAAGGAATTGTTCGGCCGCGAGCCGCGCAAAGACGTGAACCCTGACGAAGCCGTGGCTGTCGGCGCCGCCATTCAAGGCCAGGTGCTGTCCGGTGACCGCAAGGACGTGCTGCTGCTTGACGTGACGCCTTTGAGCCTGGGCATCGAAACACTGGGCGGCGTCATGACCAAGATGATCACCAAGAACACCACCATCCCGACCAAGTTCGCACAGACCTTCTCAACGGCCGACGACAACCAGCCCGCCGTGACCATCAAGGTGTTCCAGGGTGAACGCGAAATCGCCTCAGGCAACAAGATGCTGGGTGAATTCAATCTTGAAGGCATTCCGCCCTCAGCCCGCGGCACGCCGCAAATCGAGGTGTCTTTTGACATCGACGCCAACGGCATTTTGCATGTGGGCGCCAAGGACAAAGGCACAGGCAAGGAAAACAAGATCACCATCAAGGCCAATTCCGGCTTGACCGAGGCCGAGATTCAGCAGATGGTGAAAGACGCCGAACTCAACGCGGCCGACGACAAGAAGAAGCTGGAACTGGTGCAAGCCAAGAACCAGGCCGACGCCAGTCTGCACAGCGTGAAGAAGAGTTTGACCGACTACGGTGACAAGTTAGAGGGCGGCGAAAAAGAAAAAATTGAAGAAGCCATCAAGCACCTTGAAGAAGCACTCAAGAGCGATGACAAGGCATCGATTGACGAGAAGAGCACCGCCCTGATGACCGTCAGCCAGAAGCTCGGTGAAAAAATGTATGCCGACCAGCAAGCCAAGCAAGCGGCTGAGGCGGGCGCTGCCGGCGCAGGTGCTCAAGCGCCCGACGGTGCGCAAGGCGCGTCCAACCCTGCGGCTGACGACAATGTGGTCGATGCTGAAGTGAAAGAAGTCAAGAAGGGTTGAGCGCTTGCGCTGAACATTGTTTTAAACACTGAAAAGTGGCGCCGCGTTGAATAGTGATTCAACGCGGCGTTTGCGTTAAAACCAGGCACTCAAAGACATGGCTAAAAGAGACTATTACGAAGTCCTGGGCGTTCCCAAGAACGCCCCTGACGAAGAAATCAAGAAGGCTTATCGCAAACATGCGATGAAGCATCACCCGGACCGTAATCAGGGCGACGCCTCCAAGGTGGCCGAAGAGAAGTTCAAGGAATCCAAGGAAGCCTACGAAATGTTGTCGGACCCGCAAAAGCGTGCGGCCTACGACCAGCACGGTTTTGCCGGTGTCGATCCGAATATGCGCGGCGGGCCGGGCGCGGAAGGCTATGGCGGCTTCGCCGAAGCCTTTGGTGATATTTTTGGCGACATGTTCGGCCAGCAGCGCGGACGCGCTGGCGCGGGCGGTGGCCGTCAGGTTTTCCGTGGCAGCGATCTGAGCTATGCGATGGAAATGACGCTGGAAGAAGCCGCACGCGGCAAGGACGCCCAGATCCGGATTCCCAGTTGGGACGCCTGCGATGTGTGCCATGGCAGCGGTGCCAAACCCGGCACCCAGGCCAAGACCTGCAGCACCTGCAGCGGCTCGGGCGCCGTGCAAATGCGCCAGGGCTTTTTCAGCGTGCAGCAGACCTGCCCGACCTGCCGCGGCACCGGCAAGGTCATTCCTGAACCCTGCATTGCCTGTCACGGGCAGGGCAAGATCAAGAAGCAAAAAACCCTGGAAGTCAAGATTCCGGCTGGTATAGACGGCGGCATGCGCATTCGCAGCGCCGGCAATGGGGAGCCGGGCACCAATGGTGGCCCAGCCGGCGACTTGTACATTGAAATCCGTCTCAAGAAACACGACATTTTTGAGCGTGATGGCGATGACATCCATTGCTCGGTGCCGATCAGCATCGTCACGGCCTCGTTGGGTGGCGAAATTGATGTGCCAACGCTGGCCGGCAAGGCCGCCATTGATATCCCTGAAGGCACACAAACCGGCAAGCAATTCCGTCTGCGCGGTAAAGGTATCAAGGGCGTGCGTGCCAGCTACCCCGGCGATCTGTATTGCCACATTGCGGTGGAGACACCGGTCAAGCTGAGCGAACACCAGCGCAAGCTGCTGCGCGAGCTTGACGAGTCGCTCAAGAAAGGCGGCGGCAAGCATTCACCCAGCGGCGACAGCTGGACCGACAGGCTGAAAAGTTTTTTCAGTTGATGAAGATCACATAAAGTCATAGAAATTGACGCACCCAAAACGCCACGAAAGATTTAGCTGTCTTCGTGGCATTTTTTTGGGCATAGTGTGGGCGTGACATCACTTGAGCGGGAAATCTCCACATGAGCGTCAACATTACTTTTCTAGGGGGCGCTGGCACCGTCACCGGCTCCAAATACCTGGTGCGCCACGGCCCCGAATCTCTGCTGGTGGACTGCGGCCTGTTTCAGGGCTACAAACCGCTGCGCTTGCGCAACTGGACCCCATTGCCCGTCGCGCCGAACCAGATTGATGCGGTCGTGCTGACCCATGCCCACCTGGACCACAGCGGCTACCTGCCACTGCTGGTCAAGGAAGGCTTTGCGGGCCATGCGTACGCCACCAGTGGCACACGCGACCTGTGCCGCATCCTGCTGCCCG
>DATCIC010000092.1:0-13432 GCA_036508025.1 Rhodoferax sp.
CGGGCGGCGTGAATATGGCCACGGTGCGCGATATTGCGGCCACCGGGGTGGACCGCATCTCGATCGGCGCTTTGACCAAAGACGTCCAGGCCACCGATTTTTCAATGCGATTTATTGCCGACCTAAATGCTTGACCAGGAACTGTGATGACTGCTACTTCTAATGCCGTGATGGATGTTGAATACGAACAACCGCTACAAGATGCACCGGCCAGTGCTTCGGTCTGTGCCACCAAACACGCCTGGGCACGGGTGCCGGCTGAGCCCGGTCCGGCCGAGCGCGCCGCGCTGAAAGACAAGATCCGCCGCCTGCTCAAAGAGAAAAATGCCGTGATGGTGTCGCATTACTACGTGCACCCGGACCTGCAAGACCTGGCCGAGGAAACGGGCGGCCTGGTCAGCGATTCGCTGGAGATGGCCCGCTTTGGCCGTGACCACAGCGCGCAGACGCTGGTGGTGTCGGGTGTGCGCTTCATGGGTGAGACGGCCAAAATCCTGTCGCCCGAAAAGCGGGTCTTGATGCCCGACCTGGACGCCACCTGCTCGCTCGACCTCGGTTGCCCGGTGGATGAATTCAGCGCCTTTTGCGACGCGCATCCGGACCGCACGGTGGTGGTCTATGCCAACACCAGCGCGGCCGTCAAGGCGCGCTCCGACTGGCTGGTCACGTCGAGCTGCGCGCTGGAGATTGTGAGTGCGCTCAAAGACAAAGGCCACAAAATCCTGTGGGCGCCCGACCGCCATCTGGGTGGCTACATCCAGCGTGAAACCGGCGCCGACATGCTGATGTGGGGCGGCTCGTGCATCGTGCATGACGAGTTCAAGGCGTTTGAGCTCAAGGCCCTGATGAAGGAACACCCGGCTGCCCGCGTGCTGGTGCACCCCGAGTCACCGGCCGATGTGGTGGCGCTGGCCGACGCGGTGGGTTCCACATCGGCCATCCTCAAAGCGGCGCATGAGATGGAGGCCCAGGAGTTCATCGTCGCCACCGACAACGGCATGATGCACAAGCTGCGCACGCTCAATCCGGGCAAGCTGTTTCTGGAAGCGCCCACCGCCGGCAACAGTGCCACCTGCAAGAGTTGCGCCCATTGCCCCTGGATGGCCATGAACTGCCTGTTTGACGTGGCCCG
This sequence comes from Rhodoferax sp., assembly GCA_036508025.1. GTDB lineage: Bacteria > Pseudomonadota > Gammaproteobacteria > Burkholderiales > Burkholderiaceae_C > Rhodoferax. Next base: position 1,133 of record DATCIC010000092.1, read on the forward strand.
CGTGCTGGAGACCGGCGCCAATGAGGTTCACGTCGACCCCGCATTGGGCCTGCTTGCCCGCAAGCCCATTGACCGCATGTTGGCCTTTACTGCGGCGCTCAAAGGCGGGCGGGACGCTGGGAGTCTGGTGCCGCTCATAGGGGCGGCGTAGTCGGCTGGTCGCGGGGGGCAGAGATTGGGGCATGGGCCCCCGCCTCATGCTATCAAACGCCCAGAAAACGAAGTTTCAGAGGAGACTAACTTGCTTGCAAGTTATGTCGCAACTAAATCGGCGGGAGCCCATGCCCCAATTTCTGCGGGCGACGTCCCTGGTTAACGAAGCTGGTTTTGATGCTCGTGAAGGATAGGGCTGCAGCGGAAGCCGACGGTGGGTCACCGAGTCTGCTAAAGCCAGTAGGACAGCAAAAGAAGTTCGGCGCTCGCGTACTCCATAGCAGCCACCCGTTCGGCTACTTCACCCCGAATCGCAGGTTGCCAGCAAGGCGATTGACATTTCTCAATAACGAACCCATTTTTCGGTATTTGATGGACGGGTGTAGTCCGTCTGCGCACATTTTTTCAAACGTTGGTTCTTTTAAAGAGAAGCGAGGGAACGATCATGAAATTTATCCGATTCCTTATGGCACTATTTTTTAGTGTTGCACTTGCCGCATGCGGTAGTAGTTCTACTCCCGCTACTTATGGCATCTCCGGCACGGTCACATTATCTGGCGCGGCTCTGGCAGGTGCGACGATCACTCTGACAGGCGGTACGATCGCCACCACCGACGCCAGTGGGAATTACAGCTTCACCGGGCTCGCCAATGGCAGCTATACGGTCACGCCGACCAAGGCAGGAAATGCATTCAGCCCGAGCAGCCTGGCGGTTAGCGTGAGCGGGGCCAATGTAACCGGGACGAACTTCACGGCAACGATCGCTGCAACAACCTACAGCATTCCCGGCGCGGTTAGCGGTGCTACAGGCGTAACGCTCACGCTGAGCGGGGACAATACGGGATCCGTGTTTGCGGGCAGTGACGGGGTTTACACCCTCTCCGGCCTTTTGCCTGGGAGCTACACGGTGACACCATCCCTCAGCGGTTTTACGTTCAGCCCCACCAGCAGGGCCGTAACGATAGCCGCCGCAAGTTCAACGGCGAATGATTTCGTTGCGACGGCGATACCCGTATCTCACAGCCTCTCGGGCGCGGTCAGCGGCGATACCTTATCGGGCGTGACGATCACCGTGACCGGCGCGGCGACAGCCAGCGCCACCACGGACAGCAGCGGCAACTACAGCGTCACCGGCGTCTATGATGGCAGCTACACCATGACACCGTCCAAGACGGGTTATAGATTTACCCCTTCCAGTCTGGCCGTCACCGTCAGTGGCGTAGCTGTTGCCGGCAAGAATTTTGAAGCGAAAGCCAATGTTGAGCCGATTTACAGCATTTCCGGCGCGGTCAGCGGGGCGGTGCAGTCGGTGGTAAGCGTCACCTTGAGTGGCGCTGGTTCAGCGACCACCACCAGCAATGGCAGCGGGAATTACACTTTCGCTGGTCTTGTCAACGGCAGCTACACGATAACGCCCTCCATGACTGGCTATACGTTCAGCCCTGTCAACGCAGCGGCAACCGTCAGTGGCGCCAATATTACCGGCACGAATTTTGTCGCAACCGCTATCCCCCCGACGCCCTATACGCAAGCTGACCTGACGGGGACTTGGCGCACCAATATGCTCCGGGCCGGCAGCACTAACGGATGGCTGCGTGCCACAGGAACACTCGACTCATCCGGGTTGGCGACTGTTTCGTCGTTCCTTGACAGTACCGGAAACAGCACCCCGCCGGCCGCTGGCTCGATGCAGCAGACGATTAGTGGCAGTGGTGTGATATCTGAAACAGGCGTCAACGCTGGCAGCCAGGTTCACATGACGATGACATCGAACAAAAATTTCATCGCCGGTACCGGATCTGATGGCACCAGTCAATTGCGCATTGCCCAGAAAGTGGTTCCGGGGACTGTGTACAGCAACGCCGACATACAAAACAAAACGTTCGTTTTCCACCAGTTGAGCGTCGGCTCGCAATACAAATGGACCTATGGGGCGGGCACGGTTGACGGCACCGGTCAGATAAACATTTCCAGTCAAACCGATCCATCCGGCACGACATTGCCTGGAGCGCAGGGGACAATCTCGGTGGATAGCAGTGGGGTGGTCACCATGAGTCCGGGAATGGCTACCTTCAGTGGCTTTCTTTCGGACGACAAGAAGACGATCGTGGGTACCTATACCGATGACGCTGGTGGCGGCAATATTCGCTATCGCTTGATGGTTATCCAGATTACCGGGCAGACTTACACGGCCGGCCCATTGCCCGCGGGAACGTTGTTTGCTCATATGCTTGCCGTCGGCAACACTGCGCCCGCGCCTTTCTGGCTCCATTTCACCACCACAGTGGCCAGCGGGGGCGTAACAACCCTTAGCGACTGGGTGTCCAGTATTTCCGGGATGACTGGTCCTGGCACGACCGACACCGGCTCCATCACTTCGTCGGGCACTGTAACCATAGCCGGAAATGCTTCGTTCCATGGGCAGGTATCGGACGATAGTAAATTCATGGTGGCTACACAGACGCCCGACACCGGCATCTATTGGCTCAATGTAAGCACGAAGTAAAAAAGCCAGTCGGATGAGGCTCTGCTCCCACGGGGGCAGAGCCTTATTTCATGGCGCAACGATATTTCTATAGTTGCGGGCTTGGTCTGTACATCAAAGAAGAGAATCCGTTACCTTCTAGCGTAAATATGGCCATATGTTCGGACAAGCGAAATCAAACAGAAAGATAAACTTGATGAGCTTGGCAGTGTGAACCGCCTCAGGTTTATCAGACAGTTTTGAAGGGCGCTTTGAACAGTGTCAAATTACTGTTTCAAGTACTCGACCGACGACCAGTTGAGATTTCTGACAGACCGCTTTGTGTCTTCAAGAGTCCGTCAATTTGCGTTGCAGTTATCTGATAACAATGTCCCACTAAACAGCAGGTGCCCAAATTGACCTACTCGATTTCAACGTTCGCTTTTGTACCCTGATTCGCGCTGGCTTGGTAGTGCAACATTCGTTCTGTAATTTCCCGAACTGGCAGAGCCGCATTTGGATTATGGGTATTTTTGGCGGGCGTGCACGACGAGCAACGCTGTCACAGTCTTTGCACTCTCCTCCAGAATCACAATGTAATTCGGGTGCGCAACCAACTCGAACGTGCCTTTGACCCGCCCAATCTTGCGCGGGAAATTCGGGTCTGCAAGCTGCGCCACCTGGTCATCGATGTTGAGCCGGAGTGTGGCTGCGGCTCTTGGATTGTCTTTTGCCACGATTGCGGCAAGATCACGCAAGCTTTGGCGATACGACTGCAATCGAAAAACTTTTTTCACGCTCCGTGGGCCTCACGCTCCCATTCGGCGCGTTCAGCGGCCCATTCCGCATCTGGGATGGGCTTGTTACTGCCGTCAGCCATCCCAGCCCTTGTAGCGCTCACCTTGCCTTCGAGCCAGTTGCGGTATGCAACAGCGGCGTGCGCGTCCCTCATGCGTTCGGCGGCATCCGAGCGTTTGCGGTCTGAGGCCGGAACCCCTGGCTCGTAGCCGGTGGCGTCCACCTGGTACTTTGCAATGCCTATGCTTTTGAGGTACTCGACCAGCGTTTCAAACCTCCGATAGATGCGAATCGCGCCGCGCCTGGCCGCCAATACGCGCTCGGTCAAACCGTACTGAAAGACAACACCCCAGCCGCCTGGCTGGCCAACAATGCTGGCCCCGCGAATTGCGCCAGCCTCCACCAAATGCTCTAGAGTACTACGGTCGATCGTGTCTGCGGTTGTAGCCATTTTTTTGTTTTCCTGTCTTGATGTAATCGAATGATTTTACCAAAACAATAGAAAATGGCAATTGTCAGTAGGTGGAAAGCCCGCCCGATGTCAACGCCCTGGTGTGCCGTGTTATGCAAGCTCCTCTGGGGGGAAGTCAAAACTGTCACGGAACGTGAAGTAAAGCGAGGTAAAAAACATCGACGCCATCAGCAGCAGGGCGGGAAACAGCAGGTCGCCGGCCAAGCCCGGATTGCCCATCAGAGATGCGATTGTGGTCACGCTCACCACCACCAGGATCAGCACGGCCAGCCACATCAAGCCAAACACCGCATAGGCCCAGAAATTCCGCCCACACGCCACGATGCTGAAGAAGAGACTTTTGATTGGCGACAGGCCGTGCCAGTGCACCAGCGCCGGCGCATGCCAGAACATCAAGGAGAGCGGCAGATGCAGGCCAATGAAAACCCACATGGCCGCCTGAAAATCGGGCTCCAGCATCATCTCGCGCGTCGGTGTCGCGCCACCCAGATAGACCCGGGCAAAGGCGCCGTCGTCGACCAGCCAGGAGGCCCCCATGGCCAGTAAAAAACCCAGGGCGTACAGGGCGCCCAGCAGCAGCATGGCACGTGTTTGTTGGCGGCCAGCGCGAAACGCGCTCAGCAATACCTTGGGCATGGGGAATCGGCCCTCGATCGCCTCCCGGGTTGCCGCCATCATGCCCAGCGTGGCGGCAGGCAGCAGGGTCATGGCCAGTGCCATACCGATCAAGGGCACCTGACTGACGACGGTCATCGCCGCCATGAACAGAAAAAACAGACCGGCCAGGGCCAGGGGCTGTTTGAAAAAAGTCCGCATGCCCAACTTGACCCACAGCGCGCCGCTGCGGGCTGGAACGATAGCGAGCTTCATGGCTGCATCTCCAGTGAGTTGGCGACCTCCGGGTGCATCACCCGTTGTTGTAGCACCCGCTCAAAATGGACCGGGTCGTGGGGCTGGAGCAGGCTTGCCTGGCGCGGCAGATAGTAGTCCCACAAGCGTGAAATCCAGAAGCGTAGCGCTGCTGCGCGCAGCATGGCGGGCAGCAGTGCCCGCTCTGCGCCTTCCAGCGGGCGCACCGCGCTGTAGGCGCGCAGGAAGCTCTGGAAGCGTTGCACGTCATGCGTCCCGGTGTCGAGCTTGATGCACCAGTCGTTCAGGGTCACCGCCATGTCAAACAGCCAACTGTCGACGCCGGCAAAATAAAAATCAAAGACGCCGGTGAGCTCCGGCTGGCCTTGCGCGCTGTCAAACACCACGTTGTCCCGAAACAGGTCGGAGTGAACCGGACCGCGTGGCAGGGCAGCGTAGGCCGATGAAGCGGCAATGTGGTTTTGGTAGGCCAGTTCGCTTTGCAGCAACGCGGCCTGCGTCGGGTTGACATGGGGCAGCACCACCGGCACCGTTTCATTCCACCAAGCCAGGCCGCGCAAATTGGGCTGCGACAGAGGGAAGTCCCGGCCGGCCAGGTGCATTTTGGCCAGGGTGGTGCCGACGGCCGCGCAGTGGGCCGGCTTGGGCGAGAGCTCACTGTGGCCGCGCAACTTGGTCACGACTGCCGCTGGTTTACCCTTGACCTCAAACACCAGTTCGCCGCGCGCGTTGGCGCTCGGCGCGGGCACCGGGATGCCGCGCTCGGCCAGGTGTTTCATCAAGCACAAATAAAACGGCAACTGTTCCAGCGTGAGTCGCTCGAACAGGGTCAGCACGTAATCAAAGGTTTCGCCACCCTGCTCGGTGCTGACAAAATAATTGGTGTTTTCGATGCCCCTGGTGCAGCCTTGCATGGCGGTGAGTTCGCCCAGTTTAAGTTGCCGCAGCAGGGCGCGCGCCTCTTGGGTAGAGACTTCTGTGTAAACCGCCATGAATCAGAAACCCAGAATTTTCCAGCTGCGCTCACCGCTGGCCGGTTCAACTTGATAGGCGGGCAGGCGCCCCTTGGGCTGAACCGAGATGGTTTTGGTTTCGCCGCCAACGCGCAGCTCATCAATGCGTGCGCCCGAGTCTTCGATTTGAATGTGCTCGGTGCGCTTTTCAATCACACCGGGTGCGGAGGACGCCGCAGCGCTTGGTTGCACGGCCGCCCCCTGGGCTGGCGCGGCAGACTGTGCCAGCGCGAGGCTGCAACACGACAAAGAGAAGGTAAGAAAGAGGGCGATTCGCATCGTGTAATTGTAGAGCGACCGGGCGCGCGCAACGGTCGCAGGCAAAATGCGCGCATGAATATGAATGACTCCCTGAATGACGCCCCAGCCAAGCCCAAAATCTTGCTCTTGGTGGACGGCTCAAGCTACCTGTACCGCGCCTTTCACGCCATGCCGGACTTGCGCGCCGTGCCTGGCGACCCCGCCAGCGCCCCCACCGGTGCCATCCGCGGCATGATCAACATGCTGCAAAGTCTGCGCAAAGAGGTGCCCGCTGACTATGCCGCCTGTATTTTCGACGACAAAGGCCCGACCTTTCGGGATGCGTTGTACCCCGAGTACAAAGCGCACCGCTCGCCCATGCCCGACGATTTGCGCTCCCAGATCGAGCCGATTCACGAAGTCGTGCGTCTGATGGGCTGGAAAGTGCTGGCCGTGCCCGGTGTCGAAGCCGATGATGTGATCGGCACGCTCGCCGTGACGGCGGCGCGCCAGGGTATCGAGGTGATTGTGAGCAGCGGCGACAAGGATCTGGCGCAGTTGGTCAACTCGCACATCACCATCATCGACACCATGAACGGCCGCCGTCGCGATGTGGCGGGCGTGGAGGCCGAATTTGGCGTGCCGCCGCAGTTGATGGTGGACTTTCAGACGCTGGTGGGCGACGCGATTGACAACGTGCCGGGCGTACCCAAGGTCGGCCCCAAGACCGCAGCCAAGTGGCTGCAGGAATACGGCTCGCTTGATGCCGTGGTGGCCAACGCCGACAAGATCAAAGGCGTGGTGGGCGAGAACCTTAAAAAATCGCTGGATTGGCTGCCGCTGGGTCGCCAGCTCCTCACCATCAAGACCGACTGCGATCTGGATGGCTGGATGCCTGATTTGCCCGCTCTTGATTCAATAGCTACCGGCACAATGGATACGGGGGCTCTGGCCCTATTTTATGAAAAATACGGGTTCAAGGGCTTGGCCCGAACGCTGGGTGGTGGTTCCGCTGCTGCCCCAAGCAACGGGCGCTCAGGATTTGGGGTCGGATCCAAGGAGCGAAGCGACGCCGGCTCAGACCCCAATTCCGGGTCAACAGCTGAACCCGGCTTGTTTGACGACATTGCCCCCCCCGCCCGTTCCAGCTTGGTCAACCTGCACTACGACACCATCCTCACCTGGCAGGCTTTTGACGAATGGCTCGCCAAAGTGCAAGCGGCAGACCTGGTGGCGCTGGACACCGAAACCACCTCGCTCGACGAGATGCGGGCTCAGATTGTCGGCATCAGTTTCAGTGTGACGCCGGGCGAAGCGGCTTACATCCCGCTGGCGCATGCCTACCCTGACGCACCAAAGCAACTGCCACTCAATGAGGTGCTGGCCAAACTCAAACCCTGGCTGGAAAACCCGGCGAAGCACAAGCTGGGCCAGCACGTCAAATACGACCGCCACGTGTTTGCCAACCACGGCATCGAGGTGCAAGGCTACGCGCACGACACCATGCTGCAAAGCTATGTGCTGGAGGTGACCAAACCACACGGCCTGGCCAGCCTGGCCGAGCGGCATCTGGGGCGCACCGGCATCAGTTTTGAGGATTTGTGCGGCAAGGGGGTCAATCAAATCTGCTTTGACCAGGTGGACATTGCCAAAGCAACTCAATACTCTTGTGAAGACTCGGACATGACGCTGGAGGTGCACCGCGTGCTGTGGCCGCTCTTACAAGCCAGCGGCGCCACCGCCTTGCCGCCAGCCACCTCCGACGCGCAGGGTGAGGCGGGCCATCCGCCCAGTTTGTCCGAGCCTTACCACCTGCCCAGCCTGCTGGGAATCTACGAGCTGGAAATCGCCAGCAGCGAGGCCTTGTACCGCATTGAGCGCAACGGCGTGCTGATTGACGCGCCCACCCTGGCCACCCAAAGCCACGAACTGGGTCAGCGCATATTGCAGCTTGAAAAAGAAGCGCATGAGCTGGCCGGGCAACCGTTCAACCTGAGCAGCCCGAAGCAGATTGGCGAGATATTCTTCGTCAAGCTTGGCCTGCCGATCGTCAAAAAAACCCCCACCGGCTCACCCAGCACCGACGATGAAGTGCTGCAGAAATTGGCCGAAGACTACCCGCTACCGGCCAAAATTCTGGAGCACCGGGGACTGGCCAAACTCAAGGGCACCTACACCGACAAACTGGCGCAACTCGCGCACCCGCGCACCGGGCGTGTCCACACCCATTACGCGCAAGCGGTGGCGGTGACAGGGCGCTTGAGCAGCAATGACCCCAACCTGCAAAACATTCCCGTGCGCACCCCGGAGGGACGGCGCGTGCGCGAGGCTTTTGTGGCACCGCCCGGCAGCGTGATTGCCAGCGCCGATTACAGCCAGATCGAACTGCGCATCATGGCGCACATCAGCGGCGACGCGGCCCTGCTGCTGGCGTTTCATGACGGCATGGATGTGCACCGCGCGACAGCGGCCGAGATCTTCGGTGTGGACACGGGCCAGGTCACCAGCGAACAGCGTCGCTACGCCAAGGTCATCAACTTTGGCTTGATTTACGGCATGAGCGCCTACGGCCTGGCCAAAGCTTTAAGCATTGACAACACCGCCGCCAAAAACTACATCGAACGTTACTTTGACCGCTATCCCGGCGTCAAAAATTACATGGACCACACCCGCGCCCTCGCCAAGCGCCAGGGCTATGTGGAAACCGTGTTTGGCCGGCGCCTCTATCTGCCCGAGATCAATTCCCCCAACGGCCCGCGCCGCAGTGGCGCCGAGCGCGCCGCGATCAACGCGCCGATGCAGGGCACGGCGGCTGATCTGATCAAGCTCAGCATGGTGAAAGTCCAGCAAGTGATTGATGAGAAAAAGCTGGCCACCAAGATGATCATGCAGGTGCACGATGAACTGGTGTTTGAGGTGCCCGAGTCAGAAATCGATTGGGTGCGCCACGAGGTGCCCCGGCTGATGGCCGGGGTGGCGCACTTGAAGGTGCCGCTGCTGGCCGAGGTGGGGGTGGGCGCGAATTGGGATAAGGCGCATTGAGCTTTTCATGACCCCTCTTGAATCCCGAACGCGCCGTCAGTTGCTGCAGTTGATCGGCGCCGGTGCCGCCACCTGGAGTTTGCCGCGTAGTGCCTGGAGCCAGCCGCGCTTGAGCCGCAATCCGTTCACGCTGGGCGTCGCCAGTGGCTCGCCGACGCCCGATGGCGTGGTGTTGTGGACGCGCTTGCACAGCGCCCCATCATTGCTTTGGGGCGGCGGCGACGAGTTGGGCCAGGCTGCGGTGCCGGTGCGCTGGGAGCTGGCGCACGACGAGCAGTTCAGCCGCATCGTGCAAAGTGGTCAATCGATAGCAGGCCCGGAGTTGGCGCATTCGGTTCACATCGAGGTGGCGGGTCTGGAGGCGGATCGCTGGTATTTCTACCGCTTCATGGCCGGCGATTTTGTCAGCGCGGTGGGGCGTACGCGCACGGTGCCCAGACCTGAGGCACAGGTGGCCCGGTTGCGACTGGCTTACGCCTCGTGCCAGAAATGGGAGGACGGTTATTTCACCGCCTGGCGCCACATGCGCGAGGAAAACCTGGACTTGGTGCTGTTTCTGGGCGATTACATCTACGAATACCCCGCCCTCACCAGCAAAGTGCGGGTGCCCACCGGTGGCTGGGTGCTGACGCTGGAGGACTATCGCCAACGCTATGCGCTGTACAAGGGCGAGGCCGATCTGCAGGCGATGCATGCGGCCTGTCCGTGGCTAATAACCTGGGATGACCACGAGGTGCAAAACGATTACGCCGGTCTGCAAGCGGGTTTCAGCAGCGCGCTTGACCCCGCTGTGCCCGAGAACTTTTTGGCCCGGCGTGCAGCGGCCTACCAGGCCTGGTACGAACACATGCCGGTGCGCGCTAGCGCCTTGACGCGGGGCCTGGCTGGTCTGACGACGGGCGCCGAACTGCGCATTTACAGCCGCTTGCCGTACGGCCAGCTGGCATCGCTCTACCTGCTCGATGGTCGCCAGTACAAGGATCCGCAGGCCTGCACAAACGGCGGGGGGCGGGGATCGAGCAAGGTGAAGCCGGAGACTTGTGCGCAGTGGCATGACACGACGCGTTCGCTGTTAGGCCAGACGCAGGAGCGCTGGCTGTATGACGAATTTTCAAAACCCCATGCGCAGCAATCCGGCTGGAACGTGCTGGGCCAGCCCACGCTGTTTGGTCAGCGCGACTTTCAAGCAGGCCCCGGCCAGACCTTCTGGAACGACGGCTGGGACGGCTACCCCGCCGCCCGCACGCGCTTGACCGATGCCTTGCGCCAGAACGCGGTGGCCAACCCGGTGATTCTGGGCGGCGATGTGCATGAAAACTGGGTCGGCCATGTCAAGGCCGATTACGCCGACCCCGGCAGTGCCAGCGTGGGTGTGGAATTCTGCGGCACCAGCATCAGCTCGCGCTCTGGTGGTAATGCGAAAACAGCCGAGCGGCTGGCCGAGAACCCGCATTTTGTCTTTGCCGAGGCACAGCGCAAAGGCTACGGCGTGGTCGAGTTCACGCCCAAGCAGCTCACCACCACCTTGCGCGTGGTCGATGACGTGACGCGGCAAGACACAAAAATTGAAACCCTGGCCCGCTTCACGGTGCAGGCCGGGCGGCCCGTGGTGGAGCGGGCCTGAGTCAGGCGGTCAAACCGCTGCCAGCGCCTGCTCCAGGTCTTCCAGCAGGTCGTCAATGTGCTCAATGCCGATTGACAGACGCACCATGTCGGGTTTCACGCCCGCTTTGGCCAATTCTTCGGCGTTGAGCTGGCGGTGCGTGGTGCTGGCCGGGTGGCAGGCCAGCGACTTGGCGTCGCCAATGTTGACTAAGCGCGTGAACAGTTTGAGCGCATCCTGAAAGCGCGCGCCGGCTTCCAGGCTGTCGCTGGCTTTCAGGCCAAAGGTGATGATGCCCGAGGCGCGACCGCCCAGGTACTTTTGAACCAGCGCGTGGTCTGCGTGGTCGGGCAAACCCGCGTAGTTGACCCAACCCACCTTGGCGTGCGCTTGCAGGTGCTGGGCGATGCGCAGCGCGTTGTCGCAGATGCGGTCCATGCGCAGGGCCAGGGTTTCAATGCCCTGCAGAATCTGGAAGGCAGCCAGCGCGCTCAGGGCGGCGCCCATGTTGCGCAGCGGCACCACGCGGGCGCGGCCAATGTAGGCGGCAGCGCCCAGCGCCTCGGTATAGACCACGCCGTGGTAGCTCACATCGGGCTCGTTCAGGCGTTTGAAGCGTTCCTTGTGATCGGCCCACGGGAACTTGCCCGAGTCGACAATGATGCCGCCGATGGTGGTGCCATGGCCGCCCAGGTATTTGGTCAGCGAGTGCACCACGATGTCGGCGCCGTGCTCAAACGGACGGCACAGGTAGGGGCTGGCCACCGTGTTGTCGACAATCAAAGGCACGCCGTGCGCGTGCGCCACAGCGGCCAGTGCCGCCAGGTCCGTGATGTTGCCCAGCGGATTGCCGATGGTTTCGCAGTACACCGCCTTGGTGCGCGCGTCGATCAGCTTGGCAAACGAGGCCGGGTCGCGGTAATCGGCAAAGCGCACCTCGATACCCATTTGCGGGAAGGTGTGGGCAAACAGGTTGTAGGTGCCGCCGTACAAGGTGGAGGCCGAGATGATGTTGTCGCCGGCCTCGGTGATGGTTTGAATCGCATAGGCAATCGCCGCCATGCCGGAGGCCACAGCCAGTGCACCAATGCCGCCTTCCATGGCTGCCACGCGCGCCTCCAACACGCCGCAAGTCGGGTTCATGATGCGGCTGTAGATGTTGCCCGCTACTTTCAGGTCAAACAAATCGGCGCCATGCTGGGTGTCGTCAAACGCGAAGGCCACGGTTTGGTAAATCGGCACGGCCACCGCTTTGGTGGTGGGCTCGGGCGTGTAGCCGCCGTGGACGGCAAGGGTTTCAATTTTCATGAGGGGCTTTCGAATGCAAAAAAATGAAGGCACATCTTAAAGCCCGCATGGAGCCGCGCATAGACCGAGTTTTCATATCGATATGCCGGGTTTTGATACATGTTCTGCGGGTAAACCCGAACTGTTCGGTGCCGCGATTTCAATCCAAACGCGGGGATACTCGGGGTCACCCCGTCATTTCCATTGTTGTTTTCAAACCGATCCAGGAGCATTGATGAGCCAGCAGACCAAGTACCTTTTGAACGAAGATCAGATGCCAAAATTTTGGTACAACCTGCAGGCCGACTTGCCCAAGCCGATGCCAGCCGTGCTGCATCCCGGCACCATGCAGCCGGTC
>DATCIC010000093.1:0-10377 GCA_036508025.1 Rhodoferax sp.
TGGCGCGTGCCGCTTGCCGGTCGAACCCACCCAGCACCGCTTTGAGCATGGCCGCGCCGAGCGACAAGCCGTGCCCGGCCGCCAACGCAAAGTCACTGGTCCAGTCCAGGTGCAAGCCAACGTCAATGCGCCCGCGCAAGCTTTGCAGCAAAGCCACGTCCTGCGGCCAGCGCGGTGACAGCACCATGACACTGGTGGCGCTGATGCGCCCCATGGCGCCCAGCTTGGCAATGCCTGCTGAGGCGCTGGCATTCACCGCAAAATCATCAGCGCACAGGATCACGCCCTTCATCGGACCGGCCTGCGCGTCATCATTTTTTGTGTTCACTTGTCCCAATCAATTCGTGCTTTCAGAAATCCACCGGTGCCGTAACGCGTCACCCGGCTGTAAAAGCGCGCGGTCAAGCGCTTGACCATGGCAGAGTACGCGTCCACCAGAGTGGGCAGAATAGTAAAGCTATCGTAATTGACAACCACCGGGGCGAGCAGGTCTTCCACAATGCGCTCCACCTGGGCAATGACGATGCCGCCCGAATTGTGCGCCGCCATGGCAATCGCCAACGGGCAGGTTGTAGGCCTCAATGGTGTTATCCACCGCCAGCTTCTGCAGGGCCGGCACAGGCCCTGCAGAGTCTCGATACGGCATAAGGTTGATGCTGATCAAAGAAGCCAAAGTTTTCCAAGGCGCTGCAGGTGCTTTGGTTACTACACGGCGGTTAGACTCATCGGCGGCTTCAACGGAGACTGGCTTCATGCGCTTCGAGGTGGTTTCCAGTTTCAACGGATCGATTCCAATTGAAGTTTAATTTTTCGGCATGCACGTCGAGGTCGCACTTGGGGCGATCCAGGGCAAGGCCGACTTTAGTTTGTGATCGAAGCAAAGAAAATCAACACCAGGAAGGGCAACCTCATGAATCTCGGATCGTTCAAGGGAAGTATTCGCGTCAAGATGCTGGGTGGCGTGCTTGCCCTCGAACTCTTGCTGGCCGCCTGTTATGCCGGCGTTCTTTATTACTCTGCGAGTCAGAGCATCAATCTAAATGCCCAAAAGGTTGTGGAGCAATCCCAAGGGGTTTTCAACCTTCTCGTGGAGAACGATTCCAAGATGCTCGGCGCAGCCATGGATTCCTTCGCCACCAATTCCGCTGTCAGCCAAATCTTCGCCGACCATCAGGATCGGCAGGCGCTCATAACCGCCGTGCAGGACATCTACCGTAGCAATAAATCTCGCTATGGCATCACGCATATGTACTTCATTGACAAGAACGGAACATGCTATTTGCGGGCGCATGATACGAAATTATCGGGTGACACCATCGACCGTGAAACATTTTTGCGGGCCAGAGCATCGGGCAATGAGGCGAGCGGGATCGAACTTGGCAAGACTGCTTTCGCGCTGCGCCGTGTGATGCCCTACCTCCACAATGGGAACGTGGTGGGCTACCTGGAGTTCGGCGAGGAAATCGACCATTTTGATCGTCTGATGAAGAAGCAGACCGACATAGAGATCGCCGTATTGGTGGAGAAGGGTTTTCTGAATCAGGACGATTACCGGGGCGCCCTGAGGGCGAAAAACAAGACTGACAACTGGGATGCCATGAAGGACTATGTCCTGGTCAGCAGCACCATGAACGACCCTGGGTCCGTGGCCTCCGTTGCATTGGGGGCGGAAATTCATTCAGTCAAGGCCGCCACCTATCTGGGCACGGTCGCTAACGGTCCTTCTACCTTTGCCAGGGGAGCGTTCCCGCTCAAGGATTCTGCGGGAAAACAGGTCGGTGTTGTGCTGGCTCTGAGCGATGTGACCGACCAGATTCACAACCAACGTTTATCGATGATCTTCCTGATCCTTGTCACGGCGGTGATCTCTGTATTCAGCTTCATAGGGGCGCTCCTGTACCTGCGAGCCGAGATTATCAATCCCCTGGTGCTGCTTGCGGAACAGGCGAACGACATCAGCATGGGCAACGTCGAGATGAAACTGGAGACCCAAAGGCAAGACGAGATCGGGCTCCTGATCCGCTCTTTCGAGCGGATGAGGGTGAGCTTGAAGAAGTCGCTCTCAATGTTGACCAAGAGATCCGAGCAGGGTTAATGGGTTCACTGCGCCACAACGAGAATCGGGCCAAACCAGCATGCGCGAACATGAACATCTGAGCTACGCCGAACTCATTGACGAGTTGCAGGCACTGGCGGCCAGGGGGTGCACCGGAGTGATGTTTATGCGCACCGAATCAGACCATTCAGTGCGCATTGGATTGCAGAACGGGCGGGTCGTTTCCTGCAACTACCGCATGTACCAGCAACAGAAGGCGATTTCTCTGATCCGTCAGATTCAATCCGGCGAATACGCCTTCAAGCAGGGTGTTCCGGGCATCGTATTTGGGGAGGAACTGCCCGCTAATTTTGATTTTTTCAGGGAATTGGCGGGGGAGCCATCGCTATCCCCCTTGGTCGCGCGACAGGAAAGGGCACCGGGTGCCACCGACTTGCGGGTCAGCGGCGGCGAACTGTTTGAAGCCGTGGTGCATGAACTCACCCTCTATCTGGGGCCGGTCGCGCGCATGGTGGCGCTGGGGTATGAACAGGAACTGCACTCTGCCACGAGCGGCGAACAAGTCCGCGCCGCTGTGTTCCGGCTGGCGCAGGAGATCGACGATACCCAGCAGGCCATCGAGTTTGAGACGCGCATCCTGGGCCTGGTATCAAGTTGGCAATGTCCGGTTGACAGTTAATAACAAAGATCGACAGACAGGCCAAGCGTGATCGGCTCACGCGCTGTTTTACTTTGACCCTGGCGCTGGCCAGGCACGCTTTAAAATCCAGCCATGTGTCAATTGCTTGGAATGAACAGCCACTTGCCCGCCAGTCTGACGTTGAGTTTTACCGGGTTTTCGCAGCGCGGTGGCGGTACCGACCACCACTCGGATGGTTGTGGCATTGCCTTCTTTGAGAGCAATGGTGAAACACCTGGCAAGGGTGTGCGCTTCTTTGTTGATAAAGAAGGCGCTGCCACCTCGCCGATCGCCAAAATACTGTGCAGCTACCCGATCAAGAGCCATAACGTCATCGCCCATGTACGCAAGGCCACCGTGGGCGCTGTCACGCTGGAAAACTGCCACCCGTTTGTGCGCGAGTTGTGGGGTCGCTACTGGGTCTTTGCCCACAATGGCGACCTGAAAAACTATGCCCCCGCGTTGCACGGCAGTTTCAGGCCGGTCGGCAACACCGACAGTGAATTGGCTTTTTGCTGGCTGCTGCAAGAGCTCGCCAAGTCGCATGCCGGGGTTCCAAGCGTTGAAGAACTGACGTTTACGCTGGCCGAACTGGTGCCGCAAATCGCCAAGCATGGTACTTTCAATTTTTTGCTGAGTAACGGGCAGGCCTTATGGACGCATGCCAGCACCAAGCTGTTTTACGTGCTGCGCCAGCACCCCTTCAAGCGGGTCCATCTCAAGGATGATGATGTGAGCGTTGATCTGGCCGGTCTCAACAGTCCGCAGGACCGCTTGGCCATTGTGGTGACCGAGCCACTCACCACGGATGAAGACTGGATTGCCATGGCGTCTGGCGAATTGACTGTGTTCGTGGACGGCGCAATCGCCCCATGCAACCATTCAAAATGCAGCCCTGCCTGTCAGCTCTTGAGGGCTTGCTCAAGTGCCTCCACAAACATGGCTGCGACGTCAAACCCGGTCTGATCAAAGATCTCCTGAAAACAGGTCGGGCTGGTGACGTTGATCTCGGTCAGGCTGTCGCCAATCACATCCAGCCCGATCAGCAACAATCCCCGGCTGTAAAGAATCGGGCCCAATGACTCGGCAATGAAGCGGTCGCGCGCGCTCAAGGGCTGCGCCACGCCTTTGCCACCGGCCGCCAGATTGCCGCGCACTTCGCCGCCCTGCGGGATACGCGCCAGGCTGAAGGGCACTGGCTTGCCACCAATCACCAGCACGCGCTTGTCGCCATGCACGATCTCGGGCAGGAACTTCTGCACCATCAGGCTCTGCGCGCCATGGCGGTTCAGCGTCTCGGTGATGGAGCCCAGGTTCAGGCCGTCCGGCCCGACGCGGAAGATGCCCATGCCGCCCATGCCGTCGAGCGGCTTGAGGATGATGTCCTGGTGCTCGGCGTGGAAGCGCTTGATGTCGGCTTCGTCCCGCGTGACCAGCGTGGGACCGATGAACTGCGGGAACTCCATGATGGCGAGCTTTTCCGGATGATCGCGCAGCGCGCCAGGCTTGTTAAAGACTCTGGCGCCTTCGCGCTCGGCCTGCTCCAGCATGTGCGTCGCGTAGAAAAACTCGGAATCAAAAGGCGGGTCCTTGCGCATGAGGATGGCGTCGAAGTCCCTCAAAGCCACGGCGCGCGCTTGCTTGACCTCGAACCACGCATCAGGCTGTCCGGTGAGTGCGATGTCCCGCACATGCGCCGTGACCAAGGCCCCGCGCTGCCACATCACATCCTGCGGCTCGCAGGCGGCCACGCGGTGGCCGCGCTTTTGCGCCTCGCGCATCATGGCAAAAGTGGTGTCCTTGTAGATCTTGAAGGATTCGAGCGGATCGGTGATGAAAAGCAGGTTCATGGGCTACTCAATTGGTTGGGGACAGAGCTGGCAGACTGCGTGTGGCGGCCGTCTGTCCCGCAAAGAAACATCCCTGATTAGTTGGGGACAGAGCTTGTTCACTTCGTGTAGCTGCGGTCTGTCCCGCAAAGTTTCATATTTCGATCTTCGAGCCGAGTTCCACCACCGCGTTGTTGGGCAGCTTCAGAAAAGCCGCTGCACCGCTGGCATTGTGGTGCATCTGCGCAAACAGCCGCTCGCGCCATTGCGCCATGCCGCTGCCAATGGTCGGAATCACAATGTCACGCGAGAGAAAATAGCTGGTCGTCATCGGGTCGATCTCGCAGCCCCGGCCCTTGATGTGCTCCAGTGCCCAGGGAATGTTGGGATCATTTTTGAAGCCGTAATGAATCACCACCTGCCAGCAATCATGGCCCAGGGATTCAATTTCCAGCCGTTTGGCCAGGCCGACCCAAGGCACCTCGTGGTTGTGCACGGTGACAAACAGGTTGTTGGCGTGCAGCACCTTGTTGTGCTTGAGGTTGTGCAGCATGGCATTGGGTACCGTGCCAGGTTCTGCCGTGAGAAACACGGCCGTGCCTTCCACCCGCACCGGTGGACTCACAAACACCGCCTCCAGAAAGCTGTGCAGATCGATCGAGTCGGACCGCAGCTTGTCATTGAGCAGACGCCGACCGTCTTTCCAGGTCGTCATGACCACATACAGCGCGATCGCCATGGCCAGCGGGAACCAGCCCCCTTGCACGATTTTCAGCGAATTGGAGGCAAAAAAGGCAAGGTCCACCGTGACAAAAAATCCGGTGGCCGCGATGCACAGTGGCAGGGGGTAGTTCCAGCCAAAACGCAATACAAAAAAAGTGAGCAGCGTGGTAATCACCATCACCAGGCTAACCGAAATGCCATAGGCCGCAGCCAATGCAGACGATGAGCCAAACAAGGTGACAGCGGCAACCACGCCCGCCAACAAGAGCCAGTTCACTGTGGGGATGTAGATTTGTCCAGTCTCACGGATCGACGTATGCAAAATCGACAGGCGCGGCAAGAATCCCAGTTGTATGGTCTGCTTGGTGGCGGAAAATGCACCGGTAATCAAGGCCTGGGATGCAATCACGGTGGCCGCCGTGGCCAGCGCGACCATGGGAATCATCGCCCAGCCCGGCGTCATCAGGTAAAAAGGATTGACTACCGCGTTCGGGTTGGCCAGCACCAGCGCTCCCTGACCGAAATAGTTCAACAGCAGCGCTGGCATCACCAGGCCGAACCATGCAATCCGGATCGGGGTTTTGCCAAAGTGACCCATGTCTGCATACAGGGCTTCGGCGCCGGTCACCGACAAAAAGACCGCGCCCAGCGTAATAAATGCCAGATGGTAGTGATTGCTTGCGAATTCAATCGCATACATGGGCAGCATGGCCTTGAGCACCGTTGGGTTTTGCACGATCTGCACCACGCCGGTCGCAGCAATCCCCATGAACCAGATCACGGTAATGGGACCAAAAAACTTGCCAATATCGCCGGTGCCGCGCCGCTGCACCGCAAACAGCATCACCAGCACCACCAGTGAAATCGACACCACATACGGTTTGGCGGCCGGCGTGACGATTTCCAGCCCCTCGACTGCGGACAACACCGAAATGGCCGGCGTGATCACCCCATCACCGAAAAACAGGGCGACCCCAAATACCCCAACCATGAGAAGAACGCGGCGCAGCGCCGGGTGATCCTTGACCGATTGCGAAGCCAGTGCCAGCAAGGCCATCAAACCACCCTCGCCGACATTGTCGGCACGCATGATTAAAACCACGTACTTGAGCGTGACGATGATGGTCAGGGTCCAGAAAAAAAGTGAGAGCACGCCCAGAATGTTGGCGGTCGTGATCGGAACGTGACCGCTGTTAAACACTTCTTTGAATGCATAAAGGCAGCTGGTGCCGATGTCGCCGTAGACAACGCCGATGGCGCCCAGCGTCAGCGCCGAGAGGGATGATTTGGATATTGTCACTGGCTGCGCTTAGTCGTAGACCTCGGCCTCGGGGTCGGTGGCTTCAAGTTCGTAGCTGGCGGCCAGCATGGCCAGGCGCCCGACCACGCCATACATGTAAAAGCGGTTCGGCGCACTGGCGCCAGGACGAACACCGGGCTGCGGCAAGTGGGTGCTGTGCTCAAACGCCAGGGGTACAAAGTCTGCTCCCGGTGCGCTTAAGTCTTCATCGATACCACGACCGGCATGGATGCGGTAAAAGCCGCCCACCACGTAACGATCCATCATGTAGACCACCGGTTCGGCGACCGCGTCATTCATGCGTTCCTTGGTCAGCACGCCTTCCTGGATCAGGATGTCGTGCGGTGCCTGGGCACCGCGTGTGCCGCTGGTCGGCTGTTGTACAGTCAAACTCAGCGCGGGCAGTTCTTTGGCGTCGCGCACGGTCAGGATGCCCATGCCGTGGCGGCCGTTATCCGCCTTGACCACCACAAACGGCTTTTCCTTGATGCCGTATTCCTTGTACTTGCGGCGAATCTTGCCGAGCAGCACGTCAACCTGGGTGCTCAGGCTTTCCATGCCAACACCCTGGGCCAGGTTGACATCCGCGCATTTTTCAAACAAGGGGTTGATCAGCCAGGGATCAATCCCCAACAACTTGCCCATGCGCTTGGCCACTTCTTCATAACACTTGAAATGGGTGCTTTTGCGCCGGGTGGTCCAACCGGCATGCAAGGGCGGCAGTACATATTGCTCGTAAATCTCTTCCAGAATGCCGGGCACGCCCGCACTCAGGTCCGTGTTGAGCAAAATGGTGCAGGGGTCAAAGTCTTTCACGCCCAGGCGGCGCTTGCCACGGATAACGGGCTCCAGCGTGATGGATCCGCCATTGGGCAAGGCCACGACGGTGGTCTTCTTGATGGCCGGGTCGATCGAACCCAGGCGCACATTCAGGCCGGCCATGTGGAAAATACGCTGCAACTGCGCCAGACTGGCGAGGTAGCCGGTGTTCGTGACGTGGTTCTCGGGAATCACCAGCAGGTTGCGGGCTTCCGGGCAGATTTTCTCGATCGCGGCCATGGCGGCCTGCACTGCCAGTGGCAGCATCTCGGGCGTCAGGTGGTTCCAGCCGTTGGGGAACAAATTGGTGTCCACTGGCGCGAGCTTGAAGCCAGCATTGCGCACATCCACCGAGCTGTAGAACGGCGGCGTGTGCTCCATCCACTCCAGCCGGAACCAGCGCTCGATAGCGGGCATGGAGTCAAGCACGCGCTGCTCCAGTTCATTGATGGGGCCTGTGAGCGCGGTAACGAGATGTGGAACCATAGGGTCCTCAGTTGGTGCTTGGAGCGTGCAATTCTAGAGGCAAGGTCTTTTTTACTTACCACCCTCGGCCAGCCAACGCACCAGTGCCGTGGCGGATTCGAGACTCAAGCGTTCGTGGGCGTCGATGTGACCAAACATTTCACCAGCGCGGTATTTGTCGACGAATTTCTGTTGCGCCGCCGAATCGCCCTTGTACTTGCTCAGCTTCTCTGCCAGGCGTTCCATACTGGGCGCCTCACCACGCAAGTTGGGCCCGTGGCAGTTGTAGCAACCGTGGTCGACGGCAAGTTGGGCGCTGGCGTTCGCCGCCAACGGCCACGCCACGGCCAGTAGCAGGGCGCTGGCGCAAATGATTTTGCTGTGCAAGGCGTGACGCATGATTTGTCCTTTGAATTTGAAACGCGCGCAATTGCCTCCCGAAAGGGAATGCGCAGGCTAGTTTAAGCGCGTAATTCGCCGTCGCCCAGCACCACGTACTTGAGTGAGGTCAGGCCTTCAATGCCGACCGGGCCACGGGCGTGAAATTTATCGGTGCTGATGCCAATCTCGGCCCCCAGCCCGTACTCAAAACCGTCGGCAAAGCGCGTGCTGGTGTTGACCATGACGCTGGCGGAGTCCACCTCGCGCAAAAACTGTTGTGCGTGCATGTGGTCGCGCGTCAGAATGGCATCGGTGTGATGGCTGGAATAGCGGTTGATGTGGGCAATGGCCTCATCGACACCGGCCACCACCTTGATGCTGATGATCGGCGCCAGGTATTCCTCAAACCAGTCAGACTCTTGTGCCGGCACCAGCAGCGGGTTCATATTTACTACTGAATTTATAGCTGCCTGCGCAGTGTCCACGGGGGCTAGAGGTATATATTCTTTAAATATGGCGAGCGCCTGCGGGTCGCAGCGCATCTCCACGCCTTTGGCGGCATAGACCCGGCCGATCAAGGGCAGGAACTCGGCCGCCACAGAGCGCGCCACCAACAGGCTCTCGGTGGCGTTGCACGGGCTGTATTTGTTGGTTTTGGCGTTGTCGGCCACCTTGACCGCCATGGCGATGTCACACGGATCGTCCACGTAGGTGTGGCAATTGCCATCCAGGTGCTTGATCACCGGTACTTTGGCATCGCGGCTGATGCGCTCGATCAGGCCCTTGCCGCCACGCGGAATGATGAGGTCCACATACTGCGCCATGGTGATGAGCTGGCCGACCACGGCGCGGTCGGTGGTTTGCACCAGTTGCACGGCATCGGCTGGAAGGCCACTTTCGATGAGTGCCTGCTGCACCAACCGGGCCAGCGCCTTGTTCGATTCAATCGCCTCGGAGCCGCCACGCAAGATGCACGCGTTGCCGCTCTTGATGGACAAGCTGGCCGCTTCAATCGTCACATTGGGGCGGCTCTCAAAGATCATGCCAAACACACCAATCGGCACCCGCATTTGCCCAACGCGGATGCCGCTGGGCTGCTGCTTCATGCCGATGATCTCGCCAATCACATCGGCCATGCCGGCCAGCTGCTCGCAGCCCTGAGCGCAGGTTTCGATGACTTGGGGTGTGAGTTTCAGCCGGTCCACCATCGGCGCGGCCAACCCGGATTGAATAGCGCGCTCAATGTCTCTGGCGTTGTCGATTTGCAGCGCGTCAGAGTTCACCCGCAGCAACGCGGCGAGCTCGCGAAGTGCTGCGTTTTTTGTAGCTGTTGACGCACGAGCCATAAGGGCTGAGGCCTGTTTTGCCTGTAAACCCAGGGTGTTGGTGTAGTCTGTTATGTTGAGGGCGGTCATGGATTGGCCAGTCGTTCGTGAATGCTGGAAAGCCGTTGAGTGAGTTGTGCCGCAGCCAAGGCCAAGGCTTGTCGTTCGGTGCCTTTGGGGTATTCGTGCGTCAAGAGTTGTTCAGTAGGGCTTAGTCGCATGTCGCCATT
This sequence comes from Rhodoferax sp., assembly GCA_036508025.1. Taxonomy (GTDB): domain Bacteria; phylum Pseudomonadota; class Gammaproteobacteria; order Burkholderiales; family Burkholderiaceae_C; genus Rhodoferax. Next base: position 9,808 of record DATCIC010000093.1, read on the forward strand.
TTGGCAGATACGCCGACCCATGCTGTCATCAAGGAACTGGCAGCCAGGCCCCTGGCTGGGCGAACCACCTGCGTTGACACGCAGGTTAAAATGTTACCCAGGTTTGAACCACGCCGTTATTCCATAACGCCGAACATAAGAAGGGTATTCCAATGAATGTTCACGCGGAAGCGTTGATGCCAAAAATCTGTTCTGATGATGGTGCCGGCGAAACACAGGTCGGCCCTGACGGCATCATGGAAGTTCAGCGCCAGGAAACACTGCTCAAGACGGGCGCGTTGCAAGACGCGATTTTCAACAGCGCCAACTTTTCCAGTATCGCCACCGACGCCAAGGGTGTGATCCAGATATTCAACGTCGGCGCCGAGCGCATGCTGGGCTACACGGCCTTGGAAGTAATGAACAAGATCACGCCGGCCGACATTTCCGATCCGCAGGAAGTCATCGCGCGCGCCAAAGAGCTAAGCGCCGAACTCGGCACCCCGATTGCGCCGGGCTTCGATGCCCTGGTGTTCAAGGCATCGCGCGGCATCGAAGACATCTACGAGCTGACCTACATCCGCAAGGACG